>JAGNSF010000141.1 GCA_017988155.1 Flavobacterium sp.
TTGCACCTCTTAAAATAATCATGAAAGACAAAATTATATCAAAAGCAACCCATCTCTTCTTGAAACTTGGTTTCAAAAGCGTTACTATGGATGACATTGCCAATGAGATGTGTATTTCAAAAAAAACAATCTACAAGTATTTTTGTAATAAAGAAATCCTAATTGTAGAATCAACTGACATCATGTCAAATACCATTTATAAGACTATAAATGAAATTGTTTCCAAAAACCATAATGCAATTGAAGAGAATTTTGAGATAATCAAAATGATAAAAGAAATGTTTGTTTCTATTGAAACATCCCCTTCGTATCAACTCAAAAAACATTATCCTGAAATTCATGAAAAATTGACCGAAAAATTGCAGTCAGAATGTACAACTTTATTCAAACAAAATATTGAAAAGGGTATTCAAGAAGGTTTATATAGAAACACGATAAACGTCACTAATTATGTGTACTTTTATTATGCACTCATTTTTACCATTAATGAAAATACAAGTTCAGAGAAAGAAGCAAAAAAATTAGAATTAGAAGCCTTAGAATACCACATCAGAGCGATGGCTACTACAAAAGGAATTTCAGAACTAAACAACTATTTATATTCAAACCAATCTTAATCATACAATGAAGAAAATTCAATTAATTGTCCTCTTAACAATTGGTTTTGTGTTACAGGCGCAAACCAATATTACCCAAGAATCGTATTCTTTTAGCTTAAATGAAGCTATAGAGCATGCACTAAAAAACAATTACGCTGCAATCAACGCTGCCCGTGATATTGATGCTGCAAAAAAGAAAAAATGGGAAACCACTACTATTGGTTTGCCTCAAATTAATGCGTCGCTTGGATACCAAAACAATATTGAATTGCAAAAATCTTTGATTCCGGCTGAATTTTTTGGAGGACAACCAGGCGAGTTTGCAGAAGTAGCTTTTGGAACTAAACACAATATGTTAGGAAGTGCAACAGTGAGCCAACTAATTTTCAATGGCTCCTATATTGTAGGACTTCAATCTGCGAAAGTATACTTGCAAATTTCAGAAAATGCCAAAATCAAAACTAATCAAGAAATTCGCGAAATGGTTGTCAATGCCTATGGTAATGTATTGCTTGCTAATGAAAGTATAGCCATTCTTGAAAAAAATAAAGTTAATTTGGAAAAGACCTTAAATGAAACCAATCAAATTTTTAAAAATGGTTTAATTGAGGAAGAAAATGTAGAACAACTTCAAATTACATTAACTACAATCAAAAGTGCGCAGGAAAACATCAAAAGACAAAAGGTTATTGCTACCAATATGTTGAAACTAATTCTTGGAATTACTATAGAAAAAGAATTAATTCTAACTGAAAATCTAAATAATCTTGCCTTAAACAACATCAATTTTGAATTAACAACTACACCATTTCAAGTTGAAAATTCAATTGATTTCAAAATTCAAGAGAACCTAGTTCAAAGTAAGAAACTGCTTCTTTTATTAGAAAAAAGCAATGCACTTCCTTCTTTAGGTGCTGCATATAATATTGGATATAATGCTTTTGGAAACCAATTTCAGTTTTTTACTAATAATCAAAAATGGTTGAATTTTTCAAATGTAGGACTTAGTTTAAATGTTCCCATTTTTAGTAGTTTAGGAAGAAGCGCTCGAACACAACAAGCCAAAATTGCATTAGAACAAGCCAAAACACAAATGACACAAGTAGAGCAAAGTTTAAAACTTCAATTTGAGAAAGCAAAAAGCGATTACGAATACAGTTTAGAACAATTGAACACTACTAAAAGCAGCTTGACTCTTGCCGAACGAATTGAAAATAAACAACAAATTAAATTAAAAGAAGGATTGTCTTCTAGCTTTGATTTGAGTGAAGCACAGCGCCAATTGTATGCTACACAACAAAACTATTTACAAGCGATGCTTGACGTTATCAATAAGAAAGCAGGCCTAGAAAAAATAACAACCAAGAACTAAATCTTAAATACTATGAAATTCAATAACATACCAATGACAAAAAAAATAGTCTCTCTACTTATAGCATCCGCAATTTTTGCGTCTTGCGGAAATAAAGATAATACTCAAACGATTGACCAGTTAATTGCTGCAAAAAATAACAAAGAATTGCAAGCAAGAAAAGCGACAATTCAGGCAGATCTAGCCAAAATTGATGCTGCTTTAGCTACGTTGAATGTTAGAAAGGAAGAAGCTTTAGTTTCAGTAGCAACTTTGAAAGATACTGTATTCAACCACTATTTAGACATTCAAGGTAGTGTGAACACCAAAGAAAATATCTTGATCCAACCAGAAATGCCAGGAACGTTAATTGCACTTAATGTGAAAGCCGGACAACGCGTAAGCAAAGGGCAGCTTTTGGCACGAGTAGATGATGGTGGGTCTAGCCAACAAGTTGCTAGTTTAGAAACACAATACCAATTGGCTAAAACTACCTTTGAAAGACAAAAAAATCTTTGGAATCAAAAAATTGGTTCTGAAATTCAGTATTTACAAGCGCAAACACAAATGTTGAGTTTACACCGTTCTGTGTCTCAAGCTAAAGCTATGTTGTCTAAAACGGAAATTCGTGCGCCTTTCTCAGGAACAATTGATGAAGTTTTTGTTGAAAAAGGACAAGTTGTTTCGGCAAGTCCACAAGGCTTAATGCGAATTGTGAACTTGAATAATATGTATGTTTCTACTTCGGTTCCAGAAAGCTACATTGGCAAACTAAAAGTAGGTACTCAAGTGGATGTTTTCTTAACTTCATTAAATAAAAATTACAAAGGGAAAGTACGTCAAATAGGAAATTTCATCAACCCAAACAACAGAAGTTTCGGAATTGAAGTGAGTATCCCAAACCCAGAAAATTTATTGCGTCCTAACCAAGTAGCTAAGCTAAAAGTAATTGATTACACAGTAAAAAATGCAATTGTAGTACCATCTAATGTAATTCAAGAAGATGGAAAAGGGAACCAATTTGTTTTCGTAGCATCTAATAGTAATGGTAAAACCGCAACTGCTAAAAAAGCAATGGTAACTACAGGAAAGTCATCTGATAATGTAACTGAAATACTAAGCGGTTTATCTGCTAACGATATCATTGTAATCGAGGGAGTAAATACTATTTCTGAAGGAATGAAATTGAACTTTTAAAGCCCCCTAACCCCCAACGGGGGAATTAGCAACTTTGTAAACAAAGTAGAAAGGCATAAAATTATTTTATTGATTATTAACATAAATTCCTATTGACCCCTAATAGGAGTTCCCCCTTTGGGGGTTAGGGGGCTACTATGTCACATCAAAATAAAGAATTCGGCATTTCAAGTTGGGCAGTTGACAATCGCGTCACGGTCTATATCTTGACTTTTATAATTGTCATTGCAGGTTTGACCGCATACATTAATATGCCTCGAGAAGATTTTCCTGAAATCATCGAAAACAAAATTTACATCTCATCTGTTTTCCCAGGAAACTCAGCTGAGGATGTAGAGAAATTGGTGATCAAACCTCTTGAAAAGCAAATCAAAAACATTAGTGGAGTCGCAAAAGTAACTTCAAGTTCGTTCCAAGATTACGGAATGATTATCGCTGAGTTTTCAGATGATGTTTCGGTGGAGCAAGCCAAACAAAAAATTAAAGACAAGGTAGATAACGCTAAAGCCGATACCGATTGGCCTAATATGGACAATGGAAGCAAGGTGGAACCTAATGTGTTTGAATTAAACATCTCTGAGGAAGTGCCCATTTTGAACATCAACTTGCAAGGTAATTACACTACACAACAGTTGAAAAAATACGGCGAATTGCTACAAGATGATATCGAAGAAATTTCGGAAATCAAAAAAGTAGACATTCTAGGTGTTGATGATAAAGAAGTAGAAATCGCTGTAGATATCTTTAAAATGACTGCCGCTCAAGTTACTTTTGACGACATTCAAAACGCTGTAAAATACGAAAACATGACACTTTCGGGTGGAAATTTAACTTCGCAAGGATCACGTAATAACATTCGAATCGTAGGGGAATTAAAAGACCCAAAAGAGTTAGAAAACATTATTGTGAAATCTTTCGGCGGAACTGTTTATCTTAAAAATATCGCTACGGTGAGTTTCAAAGAAAAAGAAAAAACTACCTATGCTCGCGAAAAAGGAACTGAAGTAGTCATGCTGAACGTAAAAAAACGTTCGAATCAAAACATGATTTCTGCTATAGATCAGGTAAAAGAAAAAGTAGCTTTAGCACAAGAAACTTATTTGCCTAAAAACTTGAAAGTAGAATTAACAAGTGATCAATCATCTCGCGTAGAACACCAAGTAGATGAATTGTCCAACCATATCATTTTTGGAATCATTCTAGTAATGATTGTATTAATGTTTACTATGGGATTGCGTAACTCTTTATTTGTTGGTGCTGCCATTCCGTTATCGATGATGATTGCCTTTGCCATTTTGTCAATGTTTGGTTTAACCTTAAATACCATGGTACTTTTTGGTTTGGTAATGGGATTAGGAATGTTGGTGGATGATGGTATTGTAGTTGTGGATAATGTGTATGCCAATATGCAAAAAGGAATGACTCGAATTCAGGCTTCTAAAGTGGGAATTGGAGAAATTGCTTGGCCGGTAATTTCGTCAACAGCAACCACTTTGATGGCCTTTTTACCTTTTGCCCTTTGGCCAGGGACAATGGGTAAGTTTATGAAATATTTCCCAATAACATTGACAGTAACATTAACAGGATCTTTATTTGTAGCGATGGTAATCAACGCAGCTATGACGGGAGGTTCTATGGCGTTAGAAGATAAAAATATCAAGAAAAAAAGCTTGCGTTTTTACACTATACTATTCATTGCTTTAGGAATTCTATTTGCTGTTCCTGGAAATATATATGACAGCAAACTATTAAGAGGTCTAGGGCATTTATTACTAATTTCGGTAGGATTGATGTGGTTGTATTATTGGAAAATTTTCCAATGGACTCAAGATTTTCAGTACAGCTTCTTTCCTAGAATGGAAGAAAAATACAAAATCTTCTTGGCAAAAATTTTGTCTGGAAAATTCGCTTGGAAAGCCTTCGGCGGAATTATTGTTTTACTTTTCTTTTCGTTTATTCTTTTAGGAATTTTCCCAAGAAAAGTATTGTTCTTTCCTGATAATATTCCGAATCAAGCTATTGCTTATATCGAGTATCCTCAAGG
>JAGNSF010000142.1 GCA_017988155.1 Flavobacterium sp.
GCTCAATAAACACTATGACTTCTTTAAAAATTGTTGGCGTTCCGGAACATTTCAATTTACCTTGGCATCTTTGTCTTGAAAATGGCGAATTTGAAAAGGAAAATATCGATTTACAATGGACTGATGTGCCTGAAGGAACTGGAAAAATGTGTCAAATGCTTCGCGATGGAAGTACTGATATTGCGGTAATTTTAACTGAAGGAATTATCAAAGATATTGTCATTGGAAATCCATCTAAAATTGTGCAAATTTATGTTGAATCACCTTTAATTTGGGGAATTCATGTTGCAGCTCAATCCAATTATCAATCGCTTACCGATTTAGAAAACACAAAAGCTGCCATTTCACGTCTTGGTTCTGGCTCCCAATTGATGGCGTATGTCAATAGCAAAAATCAAGGTTGGGACACTACTAAGTTAGAATTTGAAATTGTCAATACCATCGATGGCGCGGTAACTGCTTTAACCGAGGGTACGTCTGATTATTTTATGTGGGAACATTTTATGACGAAACCACTAGTGGATAAAGGAATTTTTAGACGCCTAGCCGACTGCCCTACTCCTTGGCCTTGTTTTGTTATTGCCGTTCGCGAAGAAGTATTAGCTAATCAAACGGAAACAATTACAAAGCTTCTTGAAATAATTAATGCCAAAACACGAATTTTCAAAGCCATTCCTAATATTGATAAGCAATTAGCAAAAACCTATAACCAAAAAATTGAAGACATCAAAGAATGGTTAAGGCTAACTGAATGGTCGCAAGAAAAAATAGATGCAGCTCTACTTGACCGTATTCAAAACCAATTAGTAGAATTAAACATTATAAATTCAAAATCTAATTCAATTAGTTGGTAATCGATTTAGAATACAATTGTCTTCCTAGTTCTGCTAAAAATGGAATTCCGATTTCTTCATATTCGTAAATTCCATCATTGAAAATTTTATTTTTATTGACTAATAATGTAGCAGTTACCATAAATTCAACTCCGGTTTTTTCATCAATGATGTAAGCACAATCGGTCAGAGTTCCATAAGCCTGACCAATTTTATTGTGAATTTTAATAGTAGAATCGATTTTGTCCTTTGTATCTCCAAAAATTAAAAATTTACAATAACTATCATAAAACTCTTTCGAATCAAAACCTTGCTCTCTCGGTAATTGATGCATAGAAGATAAAATAAATTGACGGTCTTTTTCATTTAAATTAAAACGTTCATTAGGTTGAAATTCATTAGGAAATAATAGTCGTTTAAGAGTATTATGCAGTGTAGTTAATGGATAATAGTTTTTTGCAGAAAAATCGAAAGTACCCATCACTTGTGCATCATTTTCAATATAACCAATTCCTTTTTTAATTGAATTCAACTTTAAAGCATCCACTTTACTTCCTGTTACTGAAGGTAATTCAGCAATTAAGTTATCTCCTTTAAATAAATATATTGTTGAAGTTGTTTTATTGCCAGAATTTGCAACTGACAATCGGTGATTCAATGAGAATGGCGACAAACCTTTATTATACATTTTAGAGTTTAAATAATCAAAGCCAATAAATTCGAATAAATTGTTGGCAGCAGCATTATCACTGATAGCAAAAATTTTTGAAATTTCTTTCTTAAAATTTATTTTGGTTCCATTCTGTTTGTAGCTAAAATTAACACTGTCCGTGAGAGGAGTAATTGAATTCAATTTCTCAAGTGCTAATAAGGTAATTGGAAGTTTTACAGTACTCGCTGGATAAAAATAATTTTTAGCATTCACATTATATTGGTAATCTTTAAATGAAATTGTTCCATCTGAAGCTCTTTTAATTTGAGTATAAATAATCTGCAGTTCATGTTCTTTTACATTATCCATAACTGCTTTAATTTTTGGATTATTGGATTTCAAAACCAAATTTAATGGATCATCCTCTACACTATTCTTTGAAACAATACAACTAGAAAAAAATACAGGAAGTGTTAAAAGAAAGTATTTGAAATTCGTAAATTCAATAGATTTCATAGATTAAAGCATTAGATTTATTTGTTATCAATCTGTTTTATCAGAGCAACAAACATAATAAATTATTGTTTTGCTAAGATAAACGATAATGGTACATTTGGAACTTATTAAAATACTATGCCACGATTCAAAGAAAACGATTTGCCAAAATCAAAAATTACCTTAAGCGCCCTTCAAAAAGCAAAACTCATATTTCAATTTTCAGGGAAGCACCTTTGGAAGTTTTATGTAGGTTTATTTTTTTTATTGCTAACTGGTGGTACTGCTTTGGCTTTCCCAAAATTAATGGGATTACTAGTAGATTGTGTCAATAATAAAGACACCACACAAGCCAATTTTATAGCACTGAGTTTACTTGGAATACTGTTTATGCAATCTATTTTTTCGTTTTTTAGATTGTCTTTATTTGTGAATTTTACCGAAAATACTTTGGCTAATCTTCGTTTGGCATTGTATAGTAATTTGGTTAAACTCCCAATGTCATTCTTTTCTCAAAAACGTGTAGGTGAATTGAATAGCCGAATCAGTTCAGACATTACCCAAATTCAAGATACATTAACCTCTACCATTGCAGAGTTTCTAAGACAATTCATTCTTATTATTGGAGGTATTGCTTTATTGGCTACCGAAAGTTTCAAGCTTACTTTGTTAATGCTTTCTGTTGTTCCTTTGGTTGCTGTTGCTGCAGTAATCTTTGGACGATTTATTAGAAGTTATTCTAAAAAAGTACAAGACAAAGTAGCTGAAAGCCAAGTGATTGTTGAAGAAACTATGCAAGGAATTAGTATTGTAAAAGCATTTGCTAACGAATGGTACGAAATTGCTCGATATAAAACGCAGATAAAAGAAGTAATTCAAATTGCGATTAAAGGTGGTAAATACCGTGGCTACTTTGCTTCGTTCATTATATTTTGCCTTTTTGGTGCTATCGTGGCCGTGGTTTGGTATGGAGTTCAATTAAGCATTGCTGGCGAAATGAGCGTAGGTCAATTAATCTCGTTTGTTTTATATTCTACTTTCGTAGGGGCTTCTTTTGGTGGTATTGCCGAATTGTATGCACAAATCCAAAAAGCAATTGGTGCTACTGAACGTGTTTTTGAATTATTAGACGAGACTCCAGAAAAAATACAAGGTACAACAGCACACCAATCCATTGAAAAAATAAAAGGAAATGTCGATTTTAAAAATGTAGCCTTTAAATATCCTTCTAGAAAAGAAATGGAAGTATTAAAAGACGTGAGTTTTACCGCTCAATTTGGACAAAAAATTGCTATTGTAGGCCCTAGTGGTGCTGGTAAATCGACAATAGCTTCTCTTTTATTACGATTCTATTCTATTGCAGAAGGAAGTATCGAAATTGACAACAAAAATATTTACGATTACGATTTGGAACAACTGCGTGGTAATATGAGTATTGTTCCTCAAGATGTTATTTTGTTTGGCGGAACCATTCGTGAGAACATTGCCTATGGTAAACCTAATGCTACTGAAGAAGAAATTTTAGCCGCAGCCCAACAAGCTAATGCCTACAATTTTATAGAAAGCTTCCCAGAAAAATTAGATACCATTGTAGGAGAAAGAGGTGTGAAATTATCGGGAGGTCAAAGACAACGTATTGCAATTGCAAGAGCCTTGTTAAAAAATCCAAGTATATTAATATTAGACGAAGCTACTTCTTCATTGGACAGTGAAAGTGAAAAATTAGTTCAAGAAGCGCTCGAAATTTTGATGGAAGGAAGAACAAGTATAATAATTGCACACCGTTTATCAACCATTCGCTCAGCGGATCAAATTTTAGTTTTAGATCAAGGAGTAATAGCTGAACAAGGCACTCATCAAGAGTTAATTACGTTAGAAAATGGAATTTATAAAAATTTAAGCAATCTTCAGTTTAGTAACTCATAATAAAAACGCCATTCAGCTGAATGGCGTTTTTATTTATTTTTTATGAACTTTTTCTTCGACTTCGCTCTGCTTTTAACATAGACAATTCGCGACTCGTTTGTCCAGCTACAGAAGTGTTTTCTTCTGCACGACGAATTAAATAAGGCATCACATCTTTGACTGGTCCAAAAGGCAAATATTTGGCAACATTGTATCGGTGAGCTGCTAAATTGTAACTAATATTATCACTCATTCCGTACAATTGTCCAAACCAAATTCGATCATCATTAGTCTTAATTCCTCTTCCCTGCATTAAATTCATTAAAGTATACGAACTCAATTCATTATGGGTTCCTGCAAAAATTGCCATAGTTTCAATATGTTCTACCATATACAATACTGCTGCATCATAATTTTTATCAGTAGCTTCTTTTGAAGCACAAATTGGAGTTGGATAACCCTTCTCTACTGCACGAGCATTTTCCTTTTCCATATAAGCACCACGCACTATTTTCATTCCGATGAAGAAACCTTCTTGTTTGGCTTTTTCGTGTAATTTTTTCAAATAATCCAAACGATCCCAACGGTACATTTGAAGCGTGTTAAATACAACAGCTTTTTCTTTGTTGTACTTTTGCATCATTTGGGTAACCAAATCATCTGCAGCATCTTGCATCCAACTTTCTTCAGCATCAATTAACAAGGAAACGTCTTTGTATTGAGCGGTTTTACAAACCAAATCAAAACGATCCACAACTCTATCCCATTCTTCTTTTTCTGAAGATGTTAAGGTAGCTTTAGACCCTACTTTTTCATATAAATCAAATCGTCCTAATCCTGTTGGCTTAAAAACAGCAAATGGAATGGCTTGACGTTCTTTGGCAAATTCAATAGTTTTCAAGGTCATAGCCAAGGCAGCGTCAAACTGCGCCTCCTCTTCTTTACCTTCAACTGAGTAATCCAATACCGAAGAAACACCTTTGGTATACATTTTATCGACAACTGATAGACAATCATTCTCATTGATACCTCCACAAAAATGATCAAAAACAGTAGCTCTAATCAAACCATCTACCGGTAAATGTGCTTTGATAGCAAAATTAGTAACTGCGGTACCAATACGAACAAGCGGTTCATTATCAATCATTTTGAACAAAAAATAAGCCCTATCTAATTCCGTATCACTTTTTAAAGCAAACGCAATTTGTGTATTATTGAATATATTTTCCATTAAATGTTATATTTTTTTACAAATATAGA
>JAGNSF010000143.1 GCA_017988155.1 Flavobacterium sp.
CGCAAACCTCTATAAGCTAAAGAAAAATTCAAATTTGGTGCTGTATTTATCGTAATATAAGAATCTACAGATTGCCCTTTTTGTTGGGTAGACTTAAAATACAATTCTGTTACAGGAGTTGCTACTGAAGCATATCGAATTTGATTGGCTTCTAAAAAATTAAAATGCTTGGCTTTAAAACCAAATTCAGGTAATGGACTTATTGAATTTAAACTATAGTTTAAGGTATTGTAGGTTTGACCGTCATTTGCAAAAGGTAACAATCCAAAAGTATCTCTTCGTAAATAATTATGACTGTATTCTTTCTGGATAGTCAAAGAGGTATCGATATATGTGGTATCCTTTTCTAAAGTAATTATTCGATACAAATCTATAGTAGCCACTTTTTTCGGCTTTTTGCTTTTGGTAGTGTCTGTAACACCATGGTATTTGGTATTAAAATCGAGTTCCTTTGATTTGTTTTGTGAAAACAAAAAAGAAGAAAAAAATAGCAATACAATAATACAAGACATTCTCATGAAGCAAGACATTTATAGTTCTATAGCTTCGCAAAGGTAATTGATAATTAGGGATAAAAAAAACCACCAGCCAAAGGCTGATGGTTTTTACTCTAATAATTCTATTTAATAAAGATTATCTCCAACCAGTGTTAGAATAATCTTCACCTGCAACACCATCAGTTCCACCATAAGTGTAATTTGCAGCTGGAATAGCTTCTAATGCTTTACCAGGTATTGGGAAGTGTAATAAAGTACCTTTTTGTAATAAGTTTTCTTTTCTCATTTCAAAGAAAGTAATCCCCATACCAGTATATGCAAACTCAACCATTCTTTCATAGTGAATTGCACTTTTAATCGCTGCTAGATCAGCAGCAACAGGTGCTAAGTTACCTCTGGTTACTCTTGTCCCAGCATTGATAACTGCAGCTGCACCGGCTAAATCATTTTTGTGAGCCAAAGCTTCTGCCTTAAACATATCATTTTCAGCTTTAGATAATTCTACAATATTTTCTGTCCAATTAGTTATATAGCTATCTTGTCGTTTATATCTGTAACTGCTAAAGTGATATTTACCTCTAGCTACAGCAAAAGTATTTGATGGCAAAAATTGATAATCCGTTAACAAACGTGCATCCGCAGAAGTAGATGGATTTGGCTGTGTATATGTATCAGTCCAGTAAGCTGGAGTGTTTGGATCCATCATGTTTATGATTCTCATATCAACTCTACCCCATCCGCCATAAATTGCGTATGTATGTGGTGCATATGAATACCATGTCGTATCATCCATGTATATTTCAAAGTCACTTGTAACTCCTGCATTAGCGTAAGCCAAAACTTTAGTCCAATCTATAGCAGCTTTTTGAGTAGAGTTTCTTACATTTCCTACAAGCATTCTTGCCCCCATACTGTTCATAAATTGCTTAAGTTTTGTAGCAGTACCTCCACCACCAGGCAACCAATTTTCAGGAAAAGAAATATTGTTAGCATTGGCAATTGCAATAGCTTCATCTAACTTTGTTAAGGCAAAAGTCATTGCAACCTTATAGTCAGATGCTCCTTCTCCAACAACACCATTTTCATCAGACAACCAAACTTTATCAAATACTAAAGCTAAATATCCTATTGATAATGCTTGACCTAATTTGGCAGTCATTTCGATTTGTTTTGAATTTTCAAATTTAGTTCCATTTTTAACAGCTAGTGCTAAAGTGTTAGAATCTGAAAGAACAGAATACAATGAATTAAAGTATTTTGAAGTAATAATTTGATTACTATATGAACTTGTGTTGTTAAATGCTACACGAGGTTCACTTGATAAATCTCTCATCCCAGCATTACCATATGACATAGTTACTGCATCAGACATTGTAATTAAAGCTAATCCAGGACCGTCGTATTCATGAACAGTCAAGAACCAGTTTTGCATAATAGTACCAGCTGTTGCAGTTAGTGCAACAGGATCAGAAGTAAGTATTTTATCATTAGGATTTTCTAAATTTTCAACTTCTAAATCTGTTGATAAATTAGAACAAGAAACTGATAAAAACAATACTGAAACAAACGAAAATATTTTTATAATGTTTTTCATATTATTTATTTTAATTAAAATTTAAATTGTACCGAGAAAGAATATGAAGATTGATTTGGATAAACTCCATAATCTACACTAAAGTACTGTTGAGTATTTGAATCATATCTTGCTACTTCGGGATCCCAACCTTTATACTTAGTAAAAGTTAGTAAATTTCTACCAATTGCACTAAACTTAATCTCATTGAAAAATCCTTTTGCAATTGAGGCTAATTTTTTAGAACCTAATGTGTAAGAAATAGAAGCTTCTCTTAGTTTTACAAAACTACCATCTTCTACCCAAAATTTATTGTTTTGATTTACATCATAAAGAGAAGCATAATACGTAGTAGTTTTTTTGTCAGCTGCATCTTTTCCTGCTTGGTCTACAATAGCATTTCTTTCACTAATAGTGGTCCATTGCCCATTTCTATTATACACATCTCCACCTTGTTTCCAATCCCAAAGCATATAGAAATCAAAGTCTTTATATGAAAAATTAGAAGTAACACCTACTCTAAAGTCTGCGTTTTGATTTCCAATTTTATCTACAATTGCAATACCTTTTTGATCTACTTTGATTATAGCTTTTTCAGTATTCTTACCGATATCTGCAGTTAAAACAACTACACCGTCACTATTTACACTATAATCATTAATTGTTTTACCAGCAGGTAATTGCAAAGCCATTGTAGCTAAATCTTCTACAAAACTTCTACCATACATTGAACCAAATTCTGTTCCTTCTTTAAGAGAAAACATTGCGCCATCTGTAGGCCCAACTATTTGTTCTGGAGCATTTAGTTTAGTGATTTTAGAATCAGATTTTGTAAAGTTTACACCCACATTCCATTGAATATCATCAGATTTAATTATTTTAGATCGTAATGACAACTCATAAGTATGAGATTCTAAGTCTCCAACATTTTGCCATTGCTTATTTTTCCCTGCATTTGCTGGAGCAAATAAAGAAACTAACATAAATTGATCTGTATTAACAGCATTAGAATAGGCAAATTCTAAATCAAAACGATTCAAAAATGAGGCATTCAACCCAATTTCTGTTTCAGTTGTTAAAGATGGTTTCAAATTTGGATTACCTTTAATTCTATCAGATGATAAAGTACCGTTCGAAATTTCAGTTTGCTCATATTGCCAGTTAAAACCAGGTCTTTGACCTGCTGTACCTCTTGCAACATTTATTTTTAGTTCTTGAACACCTGGAATTTTAATATCTTCAGAAATTCTGTAAGCTCCAGAAACTCTATAATAATTGTTCCATTTTTCATTGATACCAAATAAAGAAGAACCATCTCTTCTAACAAGTCCATCTAAAATATAGCGATTTTTAAAAACTAAACCAGCAATACCGAATAAGTTTTGAGCTCTAAAATCTTGTTGATCAGAACTAGCAGTTACATCTGCACTATTGAAGTTGTCTAGAGTTGGTAAACCAGAGTATAAATAGTCATTCCCTCTACCATAGAAATATTCATAATGTCTATCTTCTGCTAAATAACTAGCTTTAGCTTTTACCTCTAAATCTCCAAATTTTTTAGCGAAATTTAAAGTTGCTTGCGCTTTTTGAGAGAAATCTAATGTGCTGTCTTTGTATAATGATCCTTTGCTATAACCAAATCCTACAGGATCTCCAGTTTGAACATACGTTTCATATTTTACATTGTTGGTATATCTACTTGTGTTATTTTCAAAAGAGTATTCCGCTTCTGCATTCAAATAATCAGTAAATTTAAGATCCATTTTATATCCACCCAAGAAACGTTGTTGTTTGGTTACAGCGTCTCTAATTGACAAGTCATATAATGGGTTGTTGATTTCGCTTTCCCATGGATCTGGCTTGTAATAATAAGGTTGTCCGTCTGGGTTAGATGCTAAAACATTGGCGTCTGGAGAAAGTCTTGATACAATTCGATATATATCCGTATTACCTACAGGACTGTTATTAGTTACATTAATAAAATTATTACTTGCACTAAATTTCAACCAATTGTTTACTTTAAAATCAGCATTCAAACGGATACTATTTCTTGAATATCCACCCACTTCTGCTATTACACCATCTACCTCAGTGTTTTCAGAAGAAAAGAAAACTTTAGCCTTTTCATTACCACTGGCAAGGGAAGCATAATAAGTTTTATTAACTCCTTTTTTGAAAAATAATTTTTGAAAATCATTGTAAACACCAAATGGATTGTCAGAATAATCATCTGCAGATTTTGATCTTGTTCCTGAAACTTGATTTGGGCCATTAAATGAAGAATTTGCCCATACACTTTGATATGTTGGTTTGTATGTTACCCCAGCATATTTTGTATAAACACCTTTGTAACTTTCCCAATCAGAAGCAAGTTCATAAGCATGCGATTGGTTCGTTTTTACTAAATTTCTAATTTCAGAAAACCCAACTTCAGATCTTACTGTGATTTGTGTTTTTCCTTCTTTTCCTCTTTTAGAAGTAACAACAATTACTCCATTACCAGCTCTTGATCCATACAATGAAGAAGCTGATGCTCCTTTAACAATTTCAAAAGAAGCAATATCGTCAACATTAATATCTGCTAAACCGCCTTCTACGAAAATACCATCTAATATAACTAATGGTGATTGAGATCCATAGAAGTTTGCAGCGCTTCTTAATAATATTGTAGCACCATCACCTGGACGTCCAAGGTTTGTTACAGTTACACCTGCAACTTTACCTTGTAATGCACTAGCTGCAGATCCAGCAGGCACTTTTTCAATATCTGCTGCAGATACTGAAGCTACAGAAACAGAAAGTTTCTTTCTTGAAGTCGCACCGGCAACACCTGTAACAACAACCTCTTCAAGAGTATTACCTCCTTGAAGTTTAAAATTAATAGTATTTGATGCTCCTACTTTAGAAGATGCATCTTGCATACCCACAAAAGAAACCATTAATACATCACCTACTTTAGCTTTAATAGCAAATTTACCATCAAAGTCGGTTTGAACACCATTTTTTGTTCCTTTTACGACAACGTTAGCCCCTGGAATAGGACCCGAAGCGTCAGAAACAACTCCTG
>JAGNSF010000144.1 GCA_017988155.1 Flavobacterium sp.
GTGCCTTTGATTTACTATATCACGGAGAGAAAAAAATGGGAGAAATAAAAGGTTGTTTCAGGTTTCTATTCTTCGAAGCCTGAAGCTTTTTAAACTCATAAACCTATAACTTTTTTAAACTTATAAAAATGAAATTATTAATAATAACCGCAGTGGCAGCTTTTGAAAAAGACATAAAAAAAATGTTACAACAAGCTGAGGTAAGCTCTTTCTCGTATAGAGATGTAAAAGGCTTCAAAGATATTTCTGAAGATGGAATTGAAAAAAATTGGTTTGGCTCTGAAGTAAACGAAACGAATTCTTTCCTTTTTTATGCCTTTGTTAAAAATGAAAATGTTGATGTAGTATTTGATTTAGTGTCTTCATTCAATGAAAAACAAGAAACACTGTCTAAAATACATTTAGCGGTTGTGAACATCGAAAAATCAAATTAATTTAAAGAAAAATACAATGAAAAATAGAATAATAAGAGCAATTGCTGGAAGTTTTGTGTTATTGAGTGTGGTTTTGTCCATTTATGTGGATCAAAATTGGTTATGGTTTACCGCTTTCGTAGGGGCTAATTTATTGCAATCGTCCATCACTAAATGGTGTTTGATGGAAGATATTTTATCTAAGTTAGGAGTGAAAGACTAAGTTGTCTTGTACTTGTCTAAAACAAAAAAAACCAGAACATCTGTTCTGGTTTTTTTTATTCTCTAAATTGAAATTATTTTTCTCTTGTTCCGCCGTGACCTAATGCGACCACATATAAAATTTTTACATTTAAAAACAGAAACATAAAAAACTGTAGAAAAGGATTGTGCATCACAAATTTCTGAAAGCGGGTTATTTTTTTTGCCATTGCTATTATTTTTAATGGATGAATTATTGTTTTATTCCGGGATTAACCACCAAAAGGGTTTCATTTTGGCTTTGTAAATAAAAGCGTAATGCAAACTAAGTTTTACCCAATGGCCTGCTAAACCTAAAGCGCCAAAAGTCTTGTTTAAATCACGACCACCAGAATTTGGATATTTGATATAATCAGGTACAATAGGGTAAGTGGTAATACTGATGCCTTTTCCTTTTAATATTCCATAACCTGAGGAGGCGATACAAGCGGCACCCATATTTCCCATAGAGCCTTTATGATGTAAGCTTTCTTTTCCTGATTTGATGCTGTCAATAATATTGTCCGCTACTAATTTGGCTGTTATACCTGATGGCATACCAGTTCTAGGTGGCGCTGGAAAAATTTCTGTTCCGTTTTTGCTTTTCCTAGGTTTAGAAATCGTATGAGGTGGAGCAAATGCGATTCCAGGTGCAAATATGTTGCGATAACTTGGATTTTGGTAGGTTTCAGGCCAATCTTGTACCGTCCATTCTTCGTAAGGTTTTGGGGTGTAATCTGCATCAACAATCATGAAGCCCTTGAATAGTTTGTCGGTTATGTCAGTATCGTTTTTGTCAAATGCTTTGAAACCATGCCCCGAAAAAGCAGGAATCAACATCGCAAAATCAAAGTTTTCAGATTTGTATTCGCCCTCTAAATTTTCGTAATGCGCAATACCATCTTCCACTTTATTGACTCCTGCACCTAATATCCATTTGATACCTCGGTCTTCAAAAACCATTTCTACTAATTCGTCTGAATGCATTGGTTTTCCACCAACACTCATTAGCATACCGTCCATTCCAAAATCACCCAACTTGTATTCGTTAGAGATCCAGGTAATATCCACTTTATCTCTTACTTTATGTCGGTGTAATTCTTGTTCTACATTCAAAATGTATTCAAAAGCAGCACCTTGACAGGTAGCTTTTGGATGTCCTGTTCCAATTAGAATTTTGGCTTTTTCAGACGGGTTTGATTTTTTTAATTTCTGAATTAAATCATGTAATCCATGCCAAGCATGATCTGCGTGATCGTAAGTGCAAACAGAATAAGCTTTATTTGTTCCTGGATTCAATCCTGGTGTTGAATCGAAAGCTAGTTTTGGACCTGTTGCATTGATTAAATAATCATAAGAAACATTTTCAAAGGTTCCCGCTTTTTCGCCATAAAGGAATTCAATTTTCACATGTGGCTTTGTTTCAACCACATTTCCTTCAGGATGAAAACTAACAGCTTTGGCTTGTATGTAACCAATGTTGTGTTTTTTGTATAATGGAATCAAAGGAAAATGAACTTCTTTCGATTTCATTCTGCCAATACCTACCCAAATATTCGAAGGAACCCATTGGTAATTTCTGTTAGGAGAAATCACGATAACTTCATGTTCTCCGGATAATTTACGTCTTAAGTGAGTGGCAGCTGTATGACCAGCTATTCCGGCTCCAAGTATTACTATTTTTGCCATGTTATTTAGTATTTAACCAAAGCTAAGGTTATAATACAAAACACAGCGTAACATAAGTCACAAAGCAACAGTAAATTAAATTGTAATTAGATGGGGGGAAATAGATTATTTTTTCTTCTTTTTTTGAATTTCCAATTTATAGAATAACCATCCAAATCCAACTACAAGGTGAAGTAGAATTACTCCAAAAATAATTTTGTCCATAGGTAAGTTGTATGATGGGTTATTTTTTTTGACCAATAAAACGTACTACATTGGCTTTGCCTTGGTGATAAGGTCCTTCGTCTAAAATAGTTTCTTCGGTTTTCAAATACGTAAAATCAATGTTCTGGAATTCTGATTTTATTTCGTCTTCAGAGAATAACATATCCAATTGTTTTGGACCACCTGAGGTATAATTGAGTTGTTCTTTACCAAAAGCTTCAAAAATAATACTACCATTTGGTTTTAAAAAAGAAACGAGTTTTTGATGGTATTTTTTTCTGATTTCGTAGGGAAAATGTGCATACACTAAAACAATTACATCAAAATAGTTTTCTGGAAAATCAACATCTTCTAATCCCGAAACTGTATAACTAATTGCTACATTTTTTTCTTCCGCTAAAGCCTCAGCTTTATTTTTTCCTTCTATGCTACTGTCAAATGCTGAAACTTCAAATCCTTTCTGAGCAGCATAGACGGCATTACGACCTTCGCCTTCAGCAGCAAAAAGAATTTTACCTTTTGGGAGTTTAGCTAATTGTTCTTTGTAAAATTGGTTGGGTTCAATGCCGTAAGCGAATACCTTTTCGGCATAGCGTTCATTCCAAAAAATGTTCATCAGAGTAGTGTTTGTTTTGAATTCAAATTTCGGTTATAACCACTTTATATAAAGTGATATTTGTTACATTATACCAAAACTTCCACCGAAGCTCTATTTAATTTGATTCTGCCTTTGATTTCTAGTGCTTTTAATAGTCTTGAAATAACTTCTCTTGACGAATGCAGGTCGTACGCAATTTCCTTATGAGTGCTAAAGATTTCGCGATTGTTACTAATTTTACATTTTTCAAAAAGATAATTGAGTAATCGTTCTTCCATATTCATGAAAGCCAAACTATCAATAGCATTTAGCATTTCTTTCAAACGGTTGTTGTAGTTATTAAAGACATAATTTCTCCAGCTTTTGTATTTGCCTAACCATTCTTCCATTTTGGTAACAGGAATCATGATTATTTTACCTTCTGTTTCAGCTACGGCTCTAATTTCACTTTTGGCTTCGCCAATACAACAGGCCATAGTCATCGCGCAGGTGTCTCCTTTTTCTATGAAATATAAAAGCATTTCACCTTCGTCAAAATCTTCTCGTAAAATCTTAATCGCACCTTCAATTAATAAAGGCATTTTTTTGATATAATCGCCAAAGTCAATTAATACATCTCCTTCTTTAAATTCTACCAAGGTGGCAACAGCAATAATTTCATCAATAAGTGAATCTTCAAAAACAAATCCGTAACTGGCAGTAAGTAAATCTTTCATATTTTTTCGTTTGAAACAAAAATAACCAATAATTACTAAAATAAAAGGGCTTAAAAGTTAATTTAAGCCCTTAATTTAATTTTATTATAAGGTTAGAAAGCGGTTAGTTTTTTTAAATCAGCTACAGTAGCAATTGGGTCTTGTGCGCCAAAAACATAACTACCTGCCACTAAAACATCAGCACCTGCTTCGGCTAATTGTTTGGCATTTTTATTAGTTACACCACCGTCGATTTCGATTTGAGTGGCAGCACCTTTTTTAGTAATCAACGCTTTTAGTTGGCGTACTTTTCCATACGTATTTTCAATGAATGATTGTCCACCAAAACCTGGATTCACACTCATGATACAAACTAAATCAATATCGTTGATTACGTCTTCTAATAAAGAAACACTAGTGTGTGGGTTCAAAGCTACACCTGCTTTCATTCCTGCGGCTTTAATCGCTTGAAGTGTTCTGTGTAAATGCGTACAAGCTTCGTAATGAACGGTTAATACATTCGCTCCTAAATCAGCAAAGGTTTTGATATAGCGATCTGGATCTACAATCATCAAGTGTACGTCGATGGTTTTTTTAGCATGTTTTGAAATTGCTTCTAAAACGGGCATTCCAAAAGAAATATTGGGAACAAAAACACCGTCCATAATATCAATATGAAACCAGTCGGATTCACTAGCATTAATCATTTCGATGTCACGTTGTAAGTTGGCAAAATCAGCAGCTAAAACGGATGGGGCGATAAGTGTATTTTTCATTTGCAATAATAATTTATTGTTCAACATTCAAAATTCCAAGTTGAATATTCAAAATTAAAAAATAATGAACAATGAATTTTGAGTAACGAATTTTGAAATTAAGTTAAAAAAAACTCCGGAATGAAGCCGGAGTTTTGATAGGATTACCCTAAATATGTTTTTAATATTTTACTTCTTGAAGTATGTTTCAATCGGCGAATCGCTTTTTCTTTAATTTGGCGCACACGCTCACGAGTTAAGTCAAAAGTTTCTCCAATTTCTTCCAAAGTCATTGGGTGTTGATCGCCTAGACCAAAGTACAAACGAACTACGTCAGCTTCTCTTGGAGTTAAGGTTTCTAAAGAACGCTCGATTTCAGTACGTAATGATTCGTGAATCAATTCGCGGTCTGGGTTAGGAGATTCACCTGAACGTAAAACGTCATACAAGTTAGAATCTTCTCCTTCTACTAAAGGCGCATCCATTGATAAGTGACGTC
>JAGNSF010000145.1 GCA_017988155.1 Flavobacterium sp.
TTTGAGTTACAAGCACAGTTGCGCGATTTTGTTGCTCCTAAATTTGGAGAAGTCCTTGCCAATCAAAACTTAGCCGTCACCGATGTGGCAGGCAATATTTCCGATTTAAGTAAACGAGTAGAGCCTGAACTAAAAACCTACTTTTCGCAATTGGGAATTGAATTGACGCAATTCATCATCACAAGTGTAACCTTGCCCGAAGAAGTAACGGCACATTACGACAAAATGACCAATATTAATATGGTAAAGGACATGGATAAGTTTACCCAATTCAACACCGCATCAGCTATTGGCGATGGTAAAAGTGGACTAAACGATGCTGTACAACAAGGTGCAATGCTTAATATGATGATGCAACAAATGCAAAATCAAGCTCCTGTAGTTGCTGTCGAAGATATTCCTGCAAAATTAAAACAACTCAAAGATTTATTTGATGCAGGTGTTTTAGACGAAGAAGAATTCAAAACCAAAAAAGCCGATTTATTAAGCAAATTATAAACTGTTATGGAAGAGCAAAAACCACTTTCATTTGTTGAGAAAATGAAGCTGAAAGCCCAAAATCAGAAATCATACGGAATTGACGAAAATAATGCGTTTAAAGAAGCTAAACTAGGTGCAACTGACTGTCCGAATTGTGGTGCGGGTCGTGCCAAACAAGACGGATTGACGCATTGTGCCTACTGCGGTCACGAATTCATTTCAGTTGAAATTACTGACGGATTATTTTTAAAAAAAGAAGACAACTCAAAACAGTAAATTATGTTCGGATTATTCAATAAAAACAACAACGAAAGCAATGTTTCCTTTTCATCAGAATGGTTGCCTCAAATTCAAGAAAACCAACAACGTTTTTTTGATTTTTTAGACAAAATTGAAATACGAATGCAGGAACTAACCGACGCCGCAATTCCTGAATTGACCGAAATGCGAAACAGCATCGAAGAAAGTTTTAAGATGGATTTTCATCGGATGAAATCAGGGATTGACGGGCAGTTAGAAAACATTCGCAAAAAGGTGTATGACGTTCATGATGATAAAATTTTAGATCTATATCATGAAATTAAACACAACTATTCGCCCAAAGATAAAGACAGAGATGTTTTGGATGCTTTCCGAAATGATTGTAGAAGTCGATATAATCTATATGAAGAGAAATATCAAGCTGCAAGAAATGCTGTTGATGCTACAGATTATGAAAATTATGAAATTGCGTACCAAAAAGTTTTAGATGAATATGCTGCTATCAAAGATAAATTTCATTGTAAACAATGCGGAAGCCCTATTTCTATTGAAAAAATGTTTTTTATCAACGTGCATTTGAATTGTTCAGCTTGTCAAACGCAAAATACCTTTGAACCAAGTACGCAAGCCCGAATGTTGCAACATTTTGCACAAGATTTAGCTCATCAAAGAGCGGCAGATTTGTATGAAAAATTCGAAAAAGAATCCGAAAAAGAACGTCTCTATTATCATGAAATGCATCCGCTAAAATTAAGTCTGAATTTTGAAAAAGAGAGCGAAATTAAAGCCGAAACCGAAGCCAAAATTGCCAATTTAGAAGCCAAAAGGCAAGAATCAATTAAAAATACGCCTATATTTAAAATTGACTATTTGCAGAAAAAATTTGCTGAATGGAAAAAAATCACACCTGATTTGGCAGACCATTTGGAAACCCGATTGCAAAATGAATTAACAAGTATAAATAATAATTAATCCTTAAATCTAACCCTTATGTTTAACAATTTATTTGGCTCATCAAAGAGCAACGAAGAAAATCTAAATCAAGAAAATAACCAATTTGAAAATGATGATTTTGAAAATGAATATTTAGAATTAGAATACGATCCAGAAACGCTTCATGGAACTCATTATGATGTTGATGATTTTGAAGACGAAGTAGAACGATTAGCCCAAGATTGGATTGAACAAGAAGGTATTACGAGCCAAAGCGAAATCAACAATGTGTATCACAACTATCGAAGAGACGTTTATATGGCATGGAATGAGTGTGATTCAGATCAGTATATCCGTTTTGACAACCGAAATTCTTTAGCACACCACGGTGTTGCACAGATGGGCAACAACATGCAAGAAGATGAAAACAATCCGCTTTTAGCGCCTGTTCATGGAATAAATTTACGTGATTATTCGGCTATTTGTGCCAAATTAGGCTCGGGTGTTGATGAAAATGATATTTATAAAGCCTTCGGAATCGATGCAACTATTTGGGGTGAAATCAACACCGTATGGCCAGCAAGAATGGCAGAAGATACTACCTTTAGCATTGCTGTTTTGTTCGGGCAGTATTTTGGCGAAGCCGACCAACATCCAAAACTTCAAGGAGTTAAATCGAATTTATCTGAAGAAGGGGAAGCTAATTTGGAACGTTTGAAAAATGATGTGTATTTCTATTATGAACTTTCTGGAGCGCGTCAAGCGGCATATGAGTATGGTTTAGATGGTGCGCAATGGATTTTGGATAATTTCGGTATCGGATTAGGTGATTTTCAATCGGTTGCAATGAAATATATGGAACTTCAAAACCAAAATTTTGATTCCAATTATGTTCGTGAGTGTTTGGATTATCAAGATGAAAAACAAGCCGAATATGCAGAGAAATTCGCAGCAGAACAAGGTGGAAATGTTGCAGATGATGTAGAGTTTTAAAATATCCCTGGTTAGTTAAGCTTTGTCGAAATTTTATGTTTTGGCAAAGCTTTCTTTTTTTTTATTATTATAAAGTTATTATTCTATCTTAGTAAAAAATACCATGAATATTATAAAAGCCGTACTTTATTATTTTGTACTAATTACAATAAGTTTGACTACTTCAGCCCAAAATAAAGAATTATACCAAATCAAAACCTACAATCTTAAATCAGAATCACAATTAACCGTTACCGAAAATTATTTAAAAGACGCCTATTTGCCTGCTTTGAAAAGATTAGGAATTAAATCGGTTGGGGTTTTAAACCTAAAACATATTCAGCAGATTCAATAACCAAATTGATCGTTATCATTCCGTTTACCTCTTCCAAGCAGTTTTTTCGATTAGAAGAGAAATTAGCTAAAGATCAAGTCCATCTTCAAGCTGGTGCAGACTACATCAATGCCAAGTATAATCATGCACCCTATGAACGAATTGAATCCGTTCTTCTGACTGCTTTTTCCAATCATCCTTTTTTAACAATGCCAAAATTAGACAGTCCGCGTGCGGACGCGTATACGAATTGCGTAGTTATGAATCGGCAACAGAAGCCATCTACAACACTAAAGTAGAAATGTTTATAGCGGTGAAGAAAGTAAAATTATCGATCGTTTGGAGTTCAATCCAGTATTTTATGGCGAAGTCGTTTCAGGAGGAAAAATGCCCAACTTGATGTATTTAACCACCTTTGCCAACCAAGAAAGTAGAGATGCGCACTGGAAAGCGTTTGTAGATTCACCAGAATGGAAAGCTTTACTTAAAATAGAGAAATACAAAAATACGATTTCACACATAGATATTTTGTTCTTGTACCCAACAGACTATTCGGATTATTAAAACTGAAATCAATGTCAAAAACAAACCCCAAAAACGAATCGCTTTTGGGGTTTGCTTTTTTATCTAAACTCATTTAAGGAACGTTCAATTATTCCGAGACATTCGTGAATTTGACTTTCGGTAATGACTAAAGGTGGCGCTAAACGGATTTTGTTTCCGTGAGTAGGTTTGGCTAACAAACCATTATCTCTAAATTTCAAACAAATATCCCAAGCCAAATCTGAATCTTCCTCACTATCAATCACGATGGCATTTAGCAAACCTTTTCCTCTAACCAATTGAATCAACGGATTTCGAGACTGAATTTCTTGCAATCCATGTCGAAAAACTTCACCTAAATAGGCAGCGTTTTGAGCCAAATTTTCGTCTTTAATGACTTCCAAAGCCGCTACCGCAACTGCTGCTGCAATTGGGTTGCCACCAAAAGTAGAACCGTGCTGCCCTGGCTGAATCACATTCATGATCTTATTATTGGCTAAAACCGCCGATACTGGAAAAACGCCACCTGAAAGGGCTTTTCCTAAAATTAAAATATCGGGTTTTACTTCTGGTTTGTTTTCACAACCTTTTTTACATTCGCAATTCCCACAAGTGGCTAATAAGCGTCCAGTACGCGCAATTCCTGTTTGTACCTCATCGGCAATAAACAAAACATTGTTGGCTACACAAAGTGCTTTGGCTTGTGCCAAATATCTTTCGCTTGGCACATACACTCCTGCTTCGCCTTGAATAGGTTCGACCAAGAAGCCAGCAATATTTTTGGAAGAAGCCAAGGCTTTCGCCAAAGCATCAACATCATCATATGGTATTTTGATAAATCCATTGGTGAACGGACCAAAATTTCTACGTGCCGATTCGTCATTGGAAAACGAAATAATGGTAGTCGTTCTTCCGTGGAAATTGTTTTCACAAACTATAATTTGCGCTTCATTTTCAGGAATTCCTTTCACTTCATAGGCCCATTTTCTACACAATTTCAAAGCCGTTTCCACCGCCTCTGCTCCAGTATTCATGGGTAATACTTTGTCAAAACCAAAATACTTCGTCACATATTCTTCATACGGACCTAATTGGTCGTTGAAAAATGCTCTGGAAGTCAAGGTTAATTTCTGCGCTTGTTGTACCATGGCGTTGACAATCTTTGGATGACAATGTCCTTGATTTACTGCTGAATAGGCCGACAAAAAATCGAAATATTGTTTTCCATCTACGTCCCAAACATAGACTCCTTCTCCTTTTTCTAAAACGACAGGTAGCGGATGGTAATTGTGTGCTCCGTATTGATTTTCTTTAGCTATTAGTGCTTCTGATATAGCAGATAAAGTAGTAGTATCGTGACTCATAGTAATTGGTTTTAATGTAAAATTTAACAAAACAAATTTAGTCAATACAACCAATAAATTGCAGTATAATATAGTTTTTGACTTATAAATTTACAATTAAAGTCAATTATTAAATTTTAGAACATATTTAAAGTCAATTATATAAAATAAATACTGAAAAAGACAATTCAAAAT
>JAGNSF010000146.1 GCA_017988155.1 Flavobacterium sp.
GAGGAATTGGACTGGTGGTAGATGCGGATAAAGCATCTTTAGCGATGATCCAGTTAGAGAAAGAATTTGAAAATGATTTCTATTCGAAAGACGTGAATAAAATTTCGGTGACGGATAATGTTTCGGTGATTTCTATAATCGGACAAGATTTAAGCACTTTTCATAAACCATATACCGCTTTAATTAAGAACAAGATTGTTCCGATTTTGTTTAACAACACGGTTACGGGTAAGAACGTGAGTTTGGTAGTAAAGAAATCCGAATTGAATCGTGCCTTGAATGTAATTCACGGAGAGATTTTTGGGGTTTCCAAAAAAATCAACATTGCCATTTTTGGACACGGATTAGTAGGAGGTACTTTGATTAACCAAATTTTAGAATCGGCTACTGCAATTGAAAAACGCAAAGATGTGAAACTGAATATTTTTGCTATCGCCAATTCACAAAATGTACTTTTAAATAAGAATGGGGTGACTCCGAATTGGAAAAACGAAATCCAAAACAAGGGAACTTTATATACTATTCAAGATGTAATTGATTATGCTAATGAACATCATTTGGAAAACCTAATTGCAGTAGATAATACTGCTAGTGCTGAATTTGTTGAGAATTACATCCCGTTGATAGAAAGTAGTTTTGACTTAATTTCGTCAAATAAAGTAGCGAATACCTTGAGTTATAGTTTTTACAAAAAACTACGTAAAGTATTGGCAGACAATCAAAAAACCTATTTGTATGAAACTAATGTAGGTGCTGGTTTGCCATTGATTGACACCATTAAATTATTACACCTTTCTGGAGAAAATATTACTAAAATTAAAGGGGTATTTTCAGGAACATTGAGTTATTTGTTCAATAATTTCTCAGCTAAAGATGTTCCGTTCAGCGACATCTTAAAAGAGGCTATTGATAACGGTTATACAGAACCCGATCCAAGAGAGGATTTGTGTGGAAATGATGTGGGTAGAAAATTGTTAATTTTAGCACGTGAATTGGATTTGCAAAACGAGTTTGAAGAAATCGCCATCCAGAATTTAATTCCAGAACATTTACGTGAAGGAAGTGCTTCTGAATTTTTGACAAAATTGAAAGAATTTGATACCCTTTATGCCAAAATCAAAGAAGAACAACAACCGAATCATGTGTTGCGTTACATTGGCGAATTGTCAGGCGATTTACAAAGCGACAAAGGAAATTTAGAAGTAAAATTAGTTTCAGTTCCATCAGATACCGCTTTGGGCGGATTGAAAGGATCGGATTCGTTCTTTGAAATTTATACTGAATCGTATGGTGATAGACCAATTGTAATTCAAGGAGCAGGAGCAGGTTCGGCGGTAACAGCAAGAGGTGTTTTTGGAGATATTTTGAGATTGTCGGATAAAGGATAAGATCTTAGATTCACGATTTATAAAAACAAAGCAAATGAAAATAACATTAGAAAGAGTAAACGAAAACTTTCATTTTCAATTGAAAAATGATAGAGGACACCTTGTCAATGTAGATGCGCGTCCAGCTTTTGGAGGAAACGACATGGGACCAAGTCCAATGGAATTGGTTTTGATGGGAGTGGCAGGTTGTAGCGGGATTGATATGATTTCGATTTTGAAAAAACAACGTCAAGAAATCACGTCTTTTAAAGCGGAAGTAGAGGGTGAGCGTGTGCCAGTTGGCGAAGCCAATCCTTTTAAAACGATTCATGTTGCTTTCTTTTTAGAAGGCCCAATCAACGAAGATAAAGCGGCTAGAGCGGCTAAATTATCTTTTGAAAAATATTGTTCGGTTTCCAAAACATTGGAACCAACTGCAACCATTTTGTACAAAGTAGTATTGAATGGAGTGGAATTAAAAAATTAAAAAAATAAATACAACTACAATGAACGAACAAGATTTCGGTTTTGAAACTCAAGCGATACGCGGTCAATTAGAAAGAACACAATACTTAGAGCATTCGGTGCCTTTGTACTTAACTTCTAGTTTTGTTTTTGAAGATGCCGAAGATATGCGTGCTTCTTTTGCAGATGAAAAAGAACGCAATATCTACAGCCGTTATAGTAACCCCAATACGATTGAATTTATCAATAAAGTGTGCCAAATGGAAGGTGCCGAAACCGGTTTTGCTTTTGCCTCAGGTATGGCAGCGGTATATTCTACTTTTGCTGCTTTATTGAAATCGGGAGATCATATTGTTTCGGCGAGTAGTGTTTTTGGCGCTACGCATTCGTTGTTTGTGAACTATTTTCCAAAGTGGAATATTGAAACGACTTATTTTGATATCAATGCGCCAGAAACGATTGAAAGTTGTATTCAACCCAATACAAAAATTTTGTTTGCAGAGTCGCCTACGAATCCTGCGGTAGATATTATCGATCTGGAATTATTGGGAAAAATTGCCAAAAAACATAATTTGATTTTAATTATTGACAACTGTTTTGCAACGCCTTATTTGCAACAGCCTATTAAATGGGGAGCCGATTTGGTGATACATTCAGCTACAAAACTAATGGACGGTCAAGGTCGTGTTTTAGGCGGAATCACAGTTGGTAGAGCTGATTTGATTAAAGACATTTATCTTTTTTCTCGATTAACAGGACCTACTTTATCTCCTTTTAATGCGTGGGTTTTGTCAAAAAGTCTGGAAACATTAGCCGTTCGTTTAGAGAAACATTGCGAAAATGCGTTAAAAGTAGCCGAGTTTTTAGAAAACCATCCTAAAGTAAATAAAGTTAAATATCCCTTCTTGAAATCGCATCCTCAGCACGCTATTGCGCAAAAGCAAATGAAGTTAGGAGGCAATATTGTCGCTTTTGAAATCAAAGGCGGAATCGAAGCTGGAAGAGCCTTTTTGGATAAAATAAAATTATGCTCTCTGTCGCCAAATCTTGGAGACACCAGAACTATTGTTACACATCCAGCATCAACAACACATAGTAAATTATCCGTTGAAGAACGTTTAGCGGTAAGCATTACTGATGGTTTAGTTCGTGTTTCGGTAGGTTTAGAAACCGTTGCGGATGTAATTGCAGATTTGGAACAAGCCTTGTCTTAAA
Source organism: Flavobacterium sp. (assembly GCA_017988155.1). Taxonomy (GTDB): domain Bacteria; phylum Bacteroidota; class Bacteroidia; order Flavobacteriales; family Flavobacteriaceae; genus Flavobacterium. The sequence continues at coordinate 3,048 of JAGNSF010000146.1, forward strand.
ATTTACGATTTTGAATATTGGATTTACGATTTAGTGTTATAATTTAGCACATCGTAAATCCCACATCGTAAATCCCACATCGTAAATCGTACATATAATTCATGTTATCAAAGAAAACAAAATACGGAATAAAAGCATTGACTTTCTTGGCGCGCCAAGAGAATCAAACGCCAGTGCAAATTGCTGAAATAGCAAAGAGCGAGCATATTTCAATTAAGTTTTTAGAAAGTATTTTGTTATTGTTGCGTCATTCGGGTTTTTTGGGTGCCAAAAAAGGAAAAGGGGGTGGATATTATTTAATTAAAGATCCCAAAGACATCAATATGGCGCATGTCTACCGTATTTTAGAGGGCCCCATTGCATTACTACCTTGTGTAAGTCACAATTTTTATGAAAAATGTGATGATTGTGTGGACGAAGCGAGTTGTTCAGTACATAAATTAATGACCGAAGTCCGCGATAACACGCTGATGATACTCGAAAACAACACCCTCGCAGACGTCTCTTTTTAAATCTAAACTTTTTTAAATTTCATTTTGTATTTAGTAAAAAAGAATTACTTTTGCATTTTAATCTACTAGCCCTATAGGGTAATAGTTTTTTAAATAAATATAACTAACAGAAATGAGCAATCAGTTAATCAAGGATACAACTTCATCAAAAATCAAGACTAGTTTTTTTCAGCGTCTTTGGGTAATTATCCCTGTTGTTTTATTGGCAGGTTTGATTTCTAGTTTGATTTACAATCATCATACTGAATTTTCTTGGGATAGTTTGGTGGCAGGTTTCAACCAAGAGTTGTTGGTTTTTTTCTTAATTGGAATTTTTGCTCAGTTAGTAGACGGCACTTTAGGGATGGGCTATGGAGCTACTTCCACTTCTTTTTTATTGGCTTATGGTATTCCGCCTGCTATCAGTAGTACAGGAGTTCACGTTGCAGAGATGTTTACTACAGGAGTTTCGGCTATATCGCACCATCGTTTTGGAAATATCAACAAAAAACTAGTACGACATTTGTTAATTCCTGGAGTTTTGGGTTCTGTTACAGGAGCCTATTTGCTGTCTGATGTGATTGACGGAGATGTAATTAAGCCTTTTATTGCCATATATATGATTGCATTGGCTATAATAATTATTAGAAAAGCAGCTCAAAAGAACATCGTCAAAAAGAAAACCAAACGTTTGAGTGTGCTAGCTTCTTTTGGAGGTTTTATGGACGCTGTTGGCGGTGGTGGTTGGGGGCCAATTGTAACCTCTACTTTGTTAGGACGTGGTAGAAATCCACGCTATACTATCGGTTCTGTAAATGCAGCTGAGTTTGCCGTTTCATTTGCCAGTGGGGTAACGTTCATGCTTTTTGGTGGAATAGAAGGTTGGCAGGTAATTATTGGTTTGATTTTAGGGGGAGTGATTGCGGCACCTATTGCTGCCATTTTAGTGAATAAAATTAAAAGGCAGCCCATGATGATTGCAGTAGGAATTTTAATCATCATTTTAAGTTTACGAACCTTATCTAAATTACTATAATGAGTACATCTGTCGTAGCTAGTTTATTGGAAAAAACAAAGAACTTCTCCATCGAGGAGACGCTTTCTTTTTTAGCGAATAAATATCCAAATCAAGTCGTTTTTTCTACTTCTTTTGGACAAGAAGATCAAGTAATTACCGATTTTATTGGTCAAAATCAGTTGCCAATAACGGTTTTTACCTTAGATACAGGACGTTTGTTCCAAGAAACCTATGATGTGTTCCATAAAACGATAAAAAAATACAAAACGGAAATAAAAACCTATTTTCCTGATACTGCTGCGGTTGAAGCTTTGTTGAATGAAAAAGGACCCAATAGTTTTTATGATTCGGTAGAAAATAGAAAAGAATGTTGTTTCATTCGAAAAGTAGCTCCTTTGACTAAAGCTTTAAAAGGCAATGCGATTTGGATTACTGGTTTGAGAGCGGAACAATCGGATAATAGAAGTGATTTAAACTTTTTTGAATACG
>JAGNSF010000147.1 GCA_017988155.1 Flavobacterium sp.
AACCCCAACAATTAAAACCTTTTTGATGTCGAGTATTATTCAATTGCTTCCTGATCATGTTGCCAATCAAATTGCCGCTGGTGAAGTGGTGCAACGACCGGCTTCGGTGGTGAAAGAGCTATTGGAAAATGCAGTGGATGCTAAAGCCACGGACATTAAGTTGATCATCAAAGATGCAGGGAAATCCTTAATTCAGGTGATTGATAATGGAGTAGGAATGAGTGTAACTGATGCGCGTTTGTGTTTTGAACGTCATGCTACTTCTAAAATTCGTCAGGCGGAAGATTTATTTTCATTGCACACCAAAGGATTTCGTGGAGAAGCTTTAGCTTCCATTGCGGCGATTGCTCATGTGGAGATGAAAACCAAGCAAGATCAAGAAGAATTAGGAACACATCTCATTATTGAGGGGAGTAAATTTGTTTCTCAAGAAGTGGCGGTTTTGCCTAAAGGAACTTCGTTTGCAGTTAAAAATCTATTTTATAATATTCCAGCTCGACGCAATTTCTTAAAATCGGATATTGTGGAATACCGTCATGTTATTGACGAATTTCAACGAGTGGCATTGGCACATCCCAACATTCATTTTACGTTTTACCACAATGGAAGTGAAATGTTCAATTTGCCTCAGTCTAATTTCAGACAGCGAATTGTGGCTATTTTTTCGGGTAAAACCAATGAGAAATTAGTTCCGGTTCAAGAAGAAACAGAGATTGTTGAAATTCAAGGATTTGTTAGCAAACCTGAATTTGCCAAAAAGAATAGGGGAGAACAATTCTTCTTTGTGAACGACCGATATATTAAAAGTGGGTATTTGCACCATGCTGTTATGGCGGCTTATGACGGAATTTTAAAAGACGGTGCGCAGCCCAGTTATTTCTTATTTCTATCGGTGCCACCACATACAATTGATATCAACATTCATCCGACTAAGACGGAAATCAAGTTTGATGATGAACAAGCCTTATATGCTATTTTAAGAGCCGCTATCAAACACAGTTTAGGACAATTTAATGTTGCTCCAATATTGGATTTTGATCGTGATGCCAATTTAGATACGCCCTACCATTATAAAGATTTGGAAGGTGCCATGCCAACGGTTCAAGTTGATGCTAATTTTAACCCTTTTGCAGAAGGGCAACCTACAAAATCCTATTCGAGTTCTGGTTCCAATTATAAAAAGACAGAAATTGCTTCGAGTTGGGAAGGTTTGTATGTGGGATTGAAACAAGAAACCGATACGTTTTCGGCCTCCAGTAATTTTAATTTTGAAAATGAAGAAGTTACCTCTTCTTTGTTTGATTTGGAAGATGCTGAGCCAACAGTACATAGAACTTACCAAATTCATAAAAAATACATTGTTTCGCCTATTAAATCTGGGATGGTGATTGTCGATCAACAACGCGCGCATCAGCGTGTTTTGTACGAACAATTTTTAGTGAATATGACGGTACATCAAGCGTCGAGTCAGCAATTGTTATTTCCTTTGAATTTGTATTTTTCAAAGAATGAGATGGAGTTAATTGCCGAATTGCAGTTGTCTTTGATGAATACGGGATTTGTTTTTGAGGAAACTCAGGAAGATCATGTAGTTATTTCGGGTATTCCAGTTAATATCACTGAAAGTGAAGTTTCTTTAGTTTTGGAACAATTGTTGAGTGATCTGCAGGACGGAATTCCGGAAAGCAGTTTCAGCCAAAACGATACAATTGCAAAATCTATGGCAAAAAGTTTGGCGGTTAAAACAGGAAGTTATTTGACCGAAAAAGAACAAGAAAACTTAGTCAACGGATTGTTTGCCTGTAAGGAACCTAATGTTTCCCCTTTTCAAAAACCCACTTTCATCACAATGCGAGTAGAAGATATAGATAAAAAATTTGCCCTATGAGAAATGTAACGGAGACTGTTAAACAGTTAATTATAATTAATATTTTGTTTTTTATTGGTACTCAATTGGTTTCAGGTCCTGCGTATCAATATCTAGCCTTATTTTTTCCTGAAAATAGCGATTTCAAGCCTTGGCAACCTATTACCTATATGTTCATGCACGGCGGATTCATGCATATTTTATTCAATATGTTTGCTTTGTATTCGTTTGGGTCTGCTTTGGAACAATTTTGGGGAGGTAAGAAGTTTTTGTTTTTTTATATTTCTTGTGGATTAGGTTCGGCTTTAGTACATACAGGCGTTAATTATTTTCATTTTCAGGAAGGAATTGATGCTTTGATTTCTAATGGTTTTTCGAAATCAGAAATTTTACAATTGCTGAATGAAGGTAAGATAGATACACGTTGGCAAGAACTATTAACAGTGACTCAATTTCAGAATTTTACTAGTGCCTATTTAGGAACTGCTGTAGGTGCATCGGGAGCGATTTACGGAATTATTGTAGCTTTTGCTTTTATGTTTCCTAATGCCGAATTAGGATTAATGTTTATTCCCATTCCAATTAAAGCGAAGTATTTTGTACCGGGATTGGTATTGGTCGATTTGTATTTAGGGATTTCAGGAAAATCAATCTTTGGTGGTGGTGGAATTGCACATTTTGCTCACGTAGGAGGTGCTTTATTTGGTTTTCTTATTATGTGGTATTGGAAAAAAAATCAGTTCAATTCCAATCGATGGAATTAGGTTTATCCCATTTATAAATAGAAAAATACATGAGTAGTATACTAGACGATTTAAAAATGCAATATCAATTTGGAGGAGTAGCCTTTAGGCTTATCTTTTGGAATGTGTTGTGTTTTCTCGTTTCATTGTTGTTTTTCTATCAGTTTCAGTCGGGTGTTTTCAATTTCCCCAATTGGATAGCATTGTCTTCAGATCTTAGCGTATTGATTTCAAAACCATGGACTTTAATTGGCTATGCTTTTTTTCATCATGGGTTTGGACATTTGTTTTTTAATATGATGGTTTTGCATTTCTCCAGTATGCTTTTTTTGACCTTTTTTAATTCCAAGCAATTTTTAGGATTGTATTTATTAAGTGCCTTGTTCTCTGGTGTTGCTTTTGTGATAGGCTATTATTTTTTACAGTTGAGTTCGGCTATAGTAGGAGCTTCGGGTGCTATTATGGCAATCTTAGTGGCTACAACGACTTATCGTCCTTTGATGCATGTTCGATTATTGTTTTTTGGTAACGTTAAATTATGGCATATTACCGCAGTGATTTTAGTATTGGACTTCATGCAATTTCGAATTGAAAATACCGGCGGACATATTGCACATCTTGCGGGTGCCTTTTTTGGATTTATTTTTATTAAATTGCTTCAAAATGGAATTGATTTAAGTCGCATTTTAAATAACCCATTTAAAAAATCTAGACGCGCCCCTTTTAGAAAAGTACATAAAAATTACCCCAAATCGGCACCAAAACCGAGTTCAAGAATTGTTGTAAAGGATAAAACTCAACAGCAAATAGACGAGATTTTGGATAAAATCAGTCAATCAGGTTACGATTGTTTGACCCAAGAAGAAAAAGAATTTCTGTTCAAAGCAGGTAAATAAATTTCGAAACAAGATAAAAGATGAAAAATCTTTCGTGGTTCAATAAAGGTATGTTTCTTTTGAATATAGTTCTGACTGTAGTGACTTTCAGCGCTTATTTGCTGCCTTTTTTAGCCCCTAAAGCTTTTCCGTTATTGTCGGTTTTGACTTTGTTTATGCCTTTGTTTTTTGTTTTTAATGCCTTGTTCTTTTTCTATTGGGGAGTCCAATTCAAAAAGCGAATGATTTTATCTGGTTTGGTACTATTAATGGGAATTACTTTCATTAACAAATTCTATAAGTTTTCTACCAAAGAATTTCCGGAAAGCGAAAAAGATTTCACGGTGATGAGTTATAATGTTCGCTTGATTAATCTTTTTAAATGGATTGATAGAGACGATGTTCCTTCTCAAATAGTAAGTTTTATCAATGATAAAAATCCGGATATCTTGTGTATTCAAGAATATTCTACTTCAGCGGAAGTAGATTTGAAGGTCTATCCACACAAATATATTGTAATGAGGGGAGACCAAATTAAAACGGGTCAGGCTATTTTTTCTAAATACCCCATCATCAATGAGGGAAATATCGTTTTTCCAAATTCAAATAACAACGTAATTTTTGCGGATATTAAGAAAGGAAAAGAGACAATCCGGGTGTACAATATGCATTTGCAATCTATAAAAATTTCACCCGACGTTACTGAGATTAACGATGATATTAATGTGATCAATCAAAGTAAATCGCAAAAATTGTTTAATCGAATTAGCAAGGCTTTCAAGCAACAACAGCAACAAGCGGAATTATTTAAAGAGCATAAAAACGATTGTCAATATCCCTTAATTATTTGTGGTGATATGAATAACAGTGCATTTTCATACGTATATCGCAACATTAAAGGAAAATTAAGAGATAGTTTTGAAGAAGCAGGAAAAGGCTTTGGAGCTACTTATAAGTTCAAATACTATCCAGCGCGTATTGATTATATTTTTGCCGATGAAAAGATGAAAGTCAAAAGGTTTGAAAGCTTTTCAAACTTTGAAAATTCAGACCATTTTCCTATTATGGCAAAACTCTCTTTTGAATAACTATTTTATAATCAGCTGTTGCGATTTCAAATAATCCAAAGCAAACTTCCCTTCATTAAAAACCAAATCCAACACACTAAGATTGTTGATAAAACCGAATTTATCATCAAATACCTGCGTATAGCTTTCAAATTGAGAAAGGTCTTTTTTTCCGTTTGCCAAAAAGCGAAAATCAGTTATTTCGTTGGAGTTAATTTCGTGTAAATATTCAGTAGTCTTTGTATATTCTATTTTCATGCGAAGGCATCGCGTTATCAAATCAAACACTTCAAGATTCAAGTCCATTAAAAAGTTATGTTTTTTCTCAAATATTGGGAGTAAATCGTCTTCAAAATATTCAAAGAAAGGTGAACTTCTATAGGCTGCTTCTAAGGATTTGAAATGTTGTTTTTGCCAATCAAAATCATTTTCAATCTGAATATCTTTTGTTTTTTGATGGGCTATTTTAGAATGTTTTACAGGGATATTCA
>JAGNSF010000148.1 GCA_017988155.1 Flavobacterium sp.
TTTCTAAATAAGGTAAAGCAGAAGCAAAAACTGCTTCTCTTTGTTTTTTAAGTACTTCGTAACGTTTGTTGTCTTTTTCAGAATTTCCTAATTTTTGAATTTCTTCAAATAATTTTTTATCAGCATCCAATTTTAAGATAGCCAAATTCAAATACGCGTTTACATAATCAGGTTTAATCTCGATAGCTCTTTTGTAATACGTTTCAGCTTCAACTAAATTTTTAGCATTATAGCTAATTACACCTAAGTTAAAAACTAAATCTGCATCGTTTGGACTTTGCGCCAATACTTCTGTGATTAATTTTTTGTAGGTATCAAAATCTTTAGTATCCAAGTATAAATTAGCTTCTGTTAAAATCAAGGTTTTATCCTCTGGATTAGCAACTCTTGCTTCTGCAATAGCTTTTTTAGCTTCTGCCACTTTTCCATTTTGAACTAAAATTAAGGCCATGTTTTTGTAGATTTCACCTCTTTTTGATGGCAATTCTTCGTTTCTTGGCTTTTCATGAGTTCCTAATTTTACCATTTGGTCTCTTTCTTTGGCGGTAGAGAAAATTTGCTCTTCACCATTGATTTTGTTTACCGCATAGAAATTAGTACCCTTTCCAGAATAATTTAATTTTTTCAACTCATCATACGCATTGTACGCTGTTTCGTACTCTTTTGCATTTACATAAGTAGAAGCAGCATAATACAAATTGATCGTGTCTTTCTTATCTAATAAATAAGCATCATACAATTTTTTTGCTCCAGTAGCATGTTTATCTGCTTTTGAATCTGCGATAGCTGAATTGATTAATTTGTATTTAACATCAATGATTGAAGTACTTGCTTGAGCAGAAAATTTTGCTTTTCCTGATGTTTTTTCAATTGATAAAACCTCTTGATACGCTTTTGCTGCAGCAGAAAGGTTCGCATCAGTATCCTCATTTTTAGTAGCTAAAGCCAAATGAGCATTAGCTTTTACAAAATGAAACTGTGCTTTTTCCGCATCTGGCGCAGCTGCAGATGCAGCTTCTGCTCCTTGTAAAATAGTGATTGCTTCTTGAGCATTTCCAGCTTTTAAAGCTTTTTCAGCCGCTTTAATTTGGTCTTTTTGAGCAAAAGTGGCAACTGATATCAATAATGCTGATGCTAGTAGTACATATTTACTTTTCATAGTATTCTAAATTTATTTTTATTTAATGTATTGGTTTTAATTATTCGTCTGAATCATCTTCGTCAGCGTCATCAACATCTTCTTCTTCGATTTCCTCGTCTTCTTCATCGTCATCATCTGCAGCTCCATCATCTTCTAGTACTTCTAGAACAGGCTTCACTCTTTCAATAACTTCGACTTCAATTGGATTACCATCTTCGTCTAATTCTACTTCGGCTGGATCGTCTTTCATTACTTTGGTAACCGCTGCAATAGAATCGTTTCCTTTGATGTTAATTAATTTAACTCCTTGAGTCGCACGTCCCATGACACGAAGATCTTCAACTGCCATTCTGATAGTCAATCCTGATTTGTTGATAATCATCAAATCATCAGCGTCAGTTACCGAATTTATCGAGATCAATTGACCTGTTTTCTCAGTAATATTCAATGTTTTCACACCTTTTCCACCACGATTTGTGATTCTGTACTCGTCTAGGCTAGAACGTTTACCGTATCCGTTTTCAGCAACAACTAAAATTTCGCTGCTCATATCGTTAACCGTTACCATTCCGATTACTTCATCTTTATCGTCTTTCAAAGTAATACCACGAACTCCAGAAGCTGTTCTTCCCATTGGACGGGTTTTAGTTTCTTCAAAACGAACTAATTTACCTGATTTAACAGCCAAAATAATTTGACTTTCGCCATTAGTTAATTGAGCCGCTAATAATTCGTCACCTTCTTTAATAGTAATAGCAGCTACTCCGTTCACACGTGGTTTAGAATATTTCTCTAAAGAAGTTTTCTTAACCTGTCCTTGTTTCGTTACCATTACTAAATTATGACTCGTTACATAGTCTTTGTCTTTCAAGTCTTGAGTACAAATGAAGGCTTTCACTTTATCATCCGATTCAATATTGATTAAGTTTTGTAACGCTCTACCTTTAGCGGTTTTACTTCCTTCTGGAATTTCGTACACACGCATCCAGAAACATTTTCCTTTTTGAGTAAAGAACATCATGTATTGGTGATTCGTAGCCACAAACATGTGTTCTAAGAAATCTTGGTCACGTGTTCCAGCACTTTTTTGTCCTACTCCACCTCTATTTTGAGTTTTGTATTCAGACAAGTTGGTACGTTTGATATAGCCAGCGTGTGAAATTGTAATAACTACATTTTCATCAGCAATCAAATCTTCAATACTTACATCTCCACCAGAATATTCGATTTGAGAACGTCGCTCATCACCATATTTGTCTCTGATTTCGATTAATTCTTCTTTGATTAATGCGATTCTCAAATTCACATCAGCTAATAAAGCTCTTAAGTGCTCAATTAACTTCATGATTTCTTCGTACTCAGCACGCAATTTATCTTGCTCTAAACCTGTTAATTGACGCAAACGCATTTCAACAATCGCACGTGCTTGAATATCAGATAATTTGAATCTCTCGATTAATTTTTCTTTGGCTTCATCCGTATTTTTAGACGCTTTGATTAATGCAATTACTTCGTCAATATTGTCTGAAGCAATAATTAATCCTTCTAAAATGTGCGCTCTTTCTTCGGCTTTTCTTAATTCAAATTGCGCTCTACGAATTACAACATCGTGACGGTGTTCCACGAAATAATGAATCATGTCTTTTAGATTCAAGGTTTCTGGGCGACCTTTAACCAATGCGATATTATTCACACTGAATGACGATTGTAATTGTGTATACTTATATAAGGTATTCAAAACTACATTTGGCGTAGCATCACGTTTCAAGATATATACGATACGCATACCATTTCTATCTGACTCATCACGAATATTCGCAATACCTTCAATTTTCTTTTCGTTTACCAAGTCAGCAGTACGTTTGATCATATCTGCTTTATTCACTTGGTACGGAATTTCAGTTACAATGATAGATTCTCTACCATCTACTTCTTCAAAACCAACTTTAGCACGAATAACTACTCTACCACGACCTGTTTTGAAAGCCTCACGAACACCTTCGTATCCGTAAATAATTCCTCCTGTAGGGAAATCAGGTGCTTTAACGTGTGTAATTAATTCGTCAATTTCAATATCGTTATTATCAATGTACGCAATTGTTCCATTAATAACCTCTGTTAAGTTGTGAGGTGGCATATTGGTTGCCATACCTACTGCAATACCCGTTGCGCCATTAATTAATAATGTAGGCACACGTGTTGGCATTACTTTAGGCTCGTACAACGTATCGTCAAAGTTCAATTGAAAATCAACGGTTTCTTTTTCGATATCTGCCATAATTTCTTCCGAAATCTTACGCATTCTAGCCTCAGTATAACGCATTGCTGCAGGGCTATCTCCATCGACAGAACCAAAGTTACCTTGTCCATCTACTAACAAATAACGCATACTCCATTCTTGAGCCATACGTACCATTGCATCGTAAACAGAAGTATCACCGTGCGGGTGGTACTTACCTAAAACCTCCCCTACAATTCTAGCGGATTTCTTGTGGGCTTTATTTGAAAAAACTCCTAAATCATACATTCCATAAAGTACTCTTCGATGTACAGGTTTTAAACCATCTCTAACATCTGGAAGTGCTCTTGATACAATTACCGACATCGAATAATCGATGTAAGCTGATTTCATTTCATCTTCTATGTTAATAGGAATTAACTTTTCTCCTTCAGACATAAGTTATTATATTAAAAAATTATATTAGTTTCAAAACGTGCCAATATACGGATATTTGAAATTTTTAAAGTCATTTTAAGCTACTTATTTCAATGATTTATTAACAACTTTTCAATGCGTTTTAGTTAATAAAATAAGCGTATTTTTTCTTTCATTTTATTATTTTTTTTGTCAATTAGCTGACAGCTGTAGTTAAGGGTATGATATTTGTTTTTCAATACTCAATTAACTAAATTTACACTATCAAAAATAAATTTATGGATGATAATTTTTCACCAAGAGTAAAAGATGTTATAACTTATAGCAAGGAAGAAGCCTTGCGTTTAGGTCATGATTTCATTGGCACAGAACATCTTATGCTAGGTATTCTTAGAGATGGAAACGGAAAAGCAATTCAAATTTTGAATAATTTATCTGTAGATTTAGATCACTTGCGCCGAAAGGTTGAAATATTAAGTCCTGCCAATCCAGGTATTGAGGTAAGTGTTGAAAAGAAAAATTTACATCTTACACGTCAAGCAGAAAGAGCTTTAAAAACAACTTTTCTAGAAGCAAAAGTATTTCAAAGTCCTTCTATCAGTACGGCACATTTGCTTTTATGCATTTTGCGAAACGAAAACGATCCAACAACCAAACTACTCAACAAGATGAAAATCGATTATGACGTAGTGAAAGAACAGTATGTAAATATGACTCCAGCTGAAGATGATTTCTTGCAAAACTTGCCAAAAAACGAGTCGTATAATGACGATTCAGGACAAGATGACAGCCTTAAAGAAGGAAGTTTTAACAACCCAACCAATAAATCCAATAAGAAGTCTAAAACACCTGTTTTGGATAACTTTGGAAGGGATTTAACCGAAATGGCTGAAGAAGGAAAACTAGACCCAGTAGTGGGACGCGAAAAAGAAATTGAGCGTGTTTCCCAAATTCTAAGCCGTAGAAAAAAGAATAATCCGTTATTAATTGGTGAACCTGGTGTGGGAAAATCTGCTATTGCCGAAGGATTGGCTTTGCGAATTATCCAAAAAAAGGTATCCCGTATTTTGTTTAACAAACGTGTGGTTACTTTGGATTTAGCAAGCTTAGTTGCCGGAACTAAATACCGCGGTCAGTTTGAAGAACGTATGAAAGCGGTAATGAATGAGCTAGAAAAAAATGACGATATCATTCTTTTTATTGACGAAATTCACACTATTGTAGGTGCTG
>JAGNSF010000149.1:0-1283 GCA_017988155.1 Flavobacterium sp.
GTGTCAGTAGAGTCTTTCACTACCGCAGCAGGTCTCGAATAACAATCTACTTTTATACCAAGATTAGCGGGTCTATCAAAATCTTCTTTAGACACGTTTAAGGTTTCGTCTTCGTAACATTTTTTCATGAAATAACCCCAAACAGGCAAAGCAGCTGTTGCTCCTTGACCATAGGTTAAACTTCTAAAACGAGCCGAACGGTCTTCGCAACCTACCCAAACCCCGGTAACTAGATTAGGCACCATTCCCATAAACCAACCATCAGATTGATTTTGAGTGGTTCCTGTTTTACCCGCAATTGGATTTTTAAACATATACGGATAACCTGTCCAACGGTTGTCTCCGTTTCCACCACCTTCGGTGCGCAAACGTTCTCCAGATCCGCCTTCGGTTACGCCTTCTAATAATTTAATTACGGCAAAAGCAATGTCTTTGTTCAACACATCGTGCGACTCAGGAACAGGTTCGTAAAGAACCACACCACTTTTATCTTCGATTTTTCTTAAAAATTGCGGTTTTACATATACCCCTTGATTGGCAAAGGTGCTGTAAGCAGCTACCATATCTTGCACTGTAATTTCGACAGCTCCAAGCGCAATAGAAGGTTGTGCTGGAATCTCAGAAGTCACCCCTAATTTATGTGTCAATTCCACTACAGCTTCAGGACCTGTTTTGTCGATTAATTTGGCCGATACAGTATTAATTGAATTAGCCAAAGCTCTTTTTAAAGTAACCATTCCGCGGTATTTTTGATCAGAGTTTCTTGGTTCCCAGTCTTCAGTTACATTGTGTTCTCCTTTGCGAATCATAAAGGGTCCATCCAAAATAGAATCGCAAGGCGACATACCTAATTGTTCAATTGCAGTAGCGTAAACAAAGGGTTTGAAAGTCGAGCCAACTTGTCTTGCTCCCTGACCTACGTGGTCGTATTGGAAGTATTTGTAATTGATTCCGCCTACCCACGCTTTAATATTACCCGTTTGAGGTTCCATTGCCATTAAACCGGATTGTAGAAAGTGTTTGTAATAACGAATTGAATCCAAAGGCGTCATAATGGTATCTCTTTCTCCTTTCCAAGTGAAGACTTTCATCTTGGTTTTTTGTTTGAAAGAAGCAATAATTTCTTCTTCACTTTTATCGTTGGACTCCATAATGTTCCAACGTGCTGAAGCTTTCATAGCTTTTTTCATGATTCTGTCAGTTTCAGCTTGAGAAATATTCACAAAAGGAGCGTTTTTATTCTCCTTGGCTTGGTCGAAGAATTCTTCTTGCAAATTAGCCAT
>JAGNSF010000149.1:1383-4980 GCA_017988155.1 Flavobacterium sp.
CCGTCAATTCCAGAATGATCATAGAAACGAGCATCTTCTGTTGCTACAAGCGCTTGCACTAAGTTTTTAGGCAAATCAGAATACTTTAATTGGGAACGGTTTTTTTCAAAATATTTTCCAATAACCACTCCATCAGCAGAGATAATTTCGGTTGCTAAATTAGAGTCTGGATTTTCTAAGTCTTCAAATGAAGGCATAGAACCCAAAAGCCCCCAAGAAGCAAACAGGAAAAACAAGGCAATGCCTCCCATTCCATAAAAGAAATACTTCCAAAATAATTTGGAATAATATTGAATGTCTTTTTCAGAATCAGGAACTTGATTTTTTTTACGATTAATAATAGCCATAATATAATTTTCTATTCTTTATTTTCTATTCTAAACCCAACGTCTGTAATTCCTTCAAGCTGTTCTACTCCAGGAACTTTACCTGTTTCACGAACCGCCTGTTTGATGGATACTTTGTATTTTCCTCTAAATTTTACTTTCCCTTTGTAGAACAATTTACTCTCTTTAATATCAGTAAATCCTTCGCCTAAAAGTGTTCCGTCTGGATTTGCCATTTGGTATTCTAAAGTGTCTACTTTGGTAAATCCATTGGGTAATTCTAACGCCACAATCAAAAATAAATTGTTAAACGGATAATTATCATTGCTTCTCAAATTGACAAACAAATCGTATTTTTTAGTCGAATCCAATTCGGGCAATTGAAAAGTAACCGTGCTGTCTTTGTGCCAGGCACTTCCAACCGAATGGTATTCGTCAAAAACTCTTTTTTTATCACATGAAAAAAAGAGAATTCCCATTAAAAGAAAAACAAGACTATTTTTTATCCTCATTTTTAGTAATAATTATCGGTTTTCTCGGCTCTCCACTTTTTTGGTTTGGATTCGGACGTTTGTTGTTATTAGGTCTGTTATTATTTCCCGAAGGCTTATTGTTGTTAGGATTAGCAGGTCTATTATTTCCTGCATTTCCTTCAACAGCTTGTCTCGGTTTTTTGTTTGGCCTTTTCTTTTTCTTAGGTTGGTCAAAACGAGTTAAACTTTCTTGCCCCATCGCATTGTTAAAGTTCTTTTCTTGTTCGTCAACCGTTTCAATGGCAAAATCTTCCAAAGAAGAAACCTTGTTTTTCAATTTATTTTCGGCAACAATTTCTTTAACTTGTTCGATGTTTAATACATGCCAGTTGGCAAAATTATTGGTGTATGCAAACCACATTAAACCTTTAAAAATATCTTGTTTTTGGCAAATAGCGTCACCTTTTTCAGTCACTAATTTAGTGTCAAAATCCGGGAAGTCTTTCAAGGCATCCATGTAGGTGTCTAACTCATAGTTCAAACAACATTTCAATTTTCCACATTGACCGGCTAATTTTTGCGGATTCAAAGACAACTGTTGGTAACGTGCCGCTGAAGTATTTACACTTCTAAAATCAGTCAACCAAGTAGAACAACATAATTCTCTTCCACAAGAACCAATACCTCCTAAACGAGAAGCTTCTTGGCGGAAACCTACTTGTTTCATTTCGATTCTCGTGTTGAATTCTTTAGCAAAATCTTTGATTAATAGACGAAAATCGACTCTATCATTTGCGGTATAATAAAAAGTAGCTTTTGAGCCGTCTCCTTGAAATTCAATATCCGAAATTTTCATTTCTAATTTTTGTTGAATAGCCAATTCACGTGCACGCACTTTCATCGGCTCTTCACGGTCCCTTGCTGCTGACCAAATGTCGATGTCTTTTTGAGAGGCTTTACGGTATACTTTTGGAATTTCAGCACTTTCAGGATTGACTCCTTTTTTCTTCATTTGTACTTTAACTAATTCGCCAGTTAAAGTAACAATACCGATATCATGCCCTGGTGAGGCTACAGTAGCTACAATATCACCAATGCTTAAAGTTAATTTTTCTGTATTCCGATAAAATTCTTTTCTTCCATTTTTAAAACGGACTTCCACACAATCAAATGGAGCTTCGCCATTAGGTGCGCTCATATTAGAAAGCCAGTCAAAAACGGTTAATTTGTTGCAGCTATCGGTGCCGCAAGTCCCATTATTTTTACAACCTTTTGGTGCACCACCATCAGAAGTTGAACAACTTGTACATGCCATAATTTATATGTAGTGTTGCAATGAATGCAACTTAAGTTCATAAAACGAATAAGGTGTAAAGATAGTATTTTTTAGTTTTAAGTTTTATAGGGTTTTTGTTAAAGCAAAAACCCCAATTTATGTTAAGAAATTGGGGTTTTAATACTAAAACAATTTTACTATTTATTCGTGTAGTATGTTAGGGTTGGTAAATTTTTAGTAGCTGGTAATCCACCTACATAACCATAACTATAAAAAGTATACACTCTTCCTTTTCTAGGAGTAAATGCTACTTTAGCAATAACAGTTGCTGTTCCAGCAGCTCTCATTTGGAATTCATAAGTAGTTGCTTCTAAATCCCCTACAACCGTTATTGGAATAAATGCTTTGTTTCCAGTTAAATAACCCACCCCGCTATACACTACAGCATTTGAATTAAGTTCTTTAATTGAGAAATCATATCCTCCTGTTGGCGTATTTGAAACGAAATTTAAAAAACGGATATAGGCTTTAGTAGGATCTGTTACTGTCAAATCATCATTTACTGTGAAGTCTGTATAATTTGGAGAAGTACCAACTAAAAAAGTCGTATAGTTTTTACCTGCTTCTACTACCAAAGGTTTTGTAATTACTGTTGCTGCAGGAACTGTTGCAGTAGCAGGAATTTCAACTTTCATAGTATTGTTTCCGGCAGGAACAAGTGCATAGTTTATTGATGCTGGATATTGTCCACCATAAGCAATTCCTAATGGTAATCCAGTTGTTGTTAATGCTCCCGAAGTTTTAGCATCGTTGACAAACCAATTTACATTAAAATTGGTTCCAGCTGGACCTATAGCGACATGTTCAAATTTAACCTTCGCATTAGTTTCTGCAGCAGCTTGGTAATATGGAGACATATTACTTTCCTCACCACAAGAAACAAATCCTAAAACCAGGAGTGCGAATAACGAATTTATTATTTTATTTTTCATCTTAATTTCTTTATTAAAATTTAAACTTAAGGTTTTGAGAACCACATTTCTACTGTATGGTAATCTGGTTTGTCACCACCAATTTTTACTAATGATGCAAAGTTCCAAACATATTCAGAATTGTATCTTGGTCTAACTCTGTAAGCTAATTTCCCTCCATTTTCTGCTGCAATTCCATTAGTAGCAAAAGTGTCATAAACAGTTGTACTATAATGGTATTTACGCATATCATTCCATGTTTCTAAATAGCCAAAACCAAATAATGCCACATATTTTTGCATCATAATGTGTTTCAATGTTAAGTTTTCCGCTGTTGGTACCACAATAGGATTAGATGTAAAAGCTGTTTTTTGTGCAGCAGTAATTAAAGCAGCAGTAGGATAAGTAGTTGAAACGGTAGTATATTTATTCACCATGTCAATACTTGCTTCAATTCCTTTTTTATAAGCATCTAATGCCATCGTTTTATTGCCTTTTATAAAAGCAGCTTCTGCTTTGATAAATTGTAATTCAGCATACGTCATTAAAGG
>JAGNSF010000150.1 GCA_017988155.1 Flavobacterium sp.
TTAGAGCAGTCGAAGCTGGGATTCACGCGTATGCCTCTCGTAACGGACAATATTCAAGTTTATCGCATGCTAAAATAGAAAATGGTATTTTTAGTTTTTGGTTGGAAATCCCATTGGCTTTAGGAACAGTTGGTGGACTAACATCTTTACATCCTTTGGTAAAATTAGCTTTGGAAATGCTTGAAAAACCATCTGCGCAAGAATTGATGCAAATTGTTGCTGTTGCGGGTCTAGCCCAAAACTTTGCTGCATTGCGTTCTTTAACCACAACAGGAATTCAAGACGGACACATGAAAATGCATTTGAATAATATTTTGAATCAATTCGACGCAACGGAAGAGGAACGTTTGGCAGTTCAAAAACATTTCAAACATCAAACGGTTTCACACAGCGCTGTGGTCGATTTGATGAAACAACTGAGAAACTAATTCGAATGCAACAAAACTTCTACAGTAACGGCAAATTATTAATCACGGGGGAATACCTTATTTTGGATGGCGCCAAAGGATTGGCTTTGCCTACCAAAATGGGACAAAATCTCATTGTAGAAGACATTAATAGTGGGAATCTAAACTGGAAAAGTTATGATGCTGATGGAAGTATTTGGTTTGAAGATCAAATTACATTTCAAGAAATAAAAGAATCAAACAGCAACTCAACCGAATCCGTAAAAGCAACATTAATCAAAATTTTACAAGTTGCCGATAATATGAATCCCAATATACTTTCTCATTCGGAAGGATTTACTATAACCACCCAATTGAGTTTTCCAAGAAATTGGGGTTTAGGCACCTCCTCTACTTTGATTAATAATATTGCGCAATGGTTTCAAATAGATGCGTTTGAATTACTTCATCAAAGTTTTGGCGGTAGTGGGTACGATATTGCTTGTGCGCAAAATAACAGTCCTATTACTTACGTTTTATCAAATGGGAAGCCAATAGTAGAAAAAGTGATTTTCGAACCTGAATTTACCCAAAACCTCTATTTTGTGTATTTGAACCAAAAGCGCAATAGCAAATCAGCCATAGCCGACTACCATACGAACAAGACTTCGCAATTATCAAGCTACATTGCTGCAATTAATACACTAACTCAGGATATTATTGAGGCGAATAATCTAGAGTTATTTACTCCATTAATTAGCCAACACGAAACCGTTTTAAGTGAGATTCTAAAAACAGAAACCGTTAAGAATTCTTTATTCCCAGACTTTGATGGCGCTATAAAAAGTTTAGGCGCTTGGGGCGGCGATTTTGTTTTGGTCATTTCGAAAGAAAACCCAAAACCGTATTTTGTTGCCAAAGGATATGAAACGGTGATTCCGTATGGAGAAATGATTTTGTGATTTTTACAAACTACGATTTCTTAACCACTTTCAAATCTTTAAAATAACCAATAGTACCAATTTCTACCCAAAGTGCCACGCTCCCTTTTTTAGAAGTCCCAAGCATTTTTTGTACTAAAAAAGAAGGTGTTTTTTGATTGTTGATGTACAATGAGACTTTTTCACCTTCAAATTCGATGCGCATTGTAATCCATTCGTTTAAACCAATATCTGCATAGGTTTCATATACGCCGTTAGCTTCTTTTCGAAGGCGACTAAAAGTATATCCTGGATAAGAAAAATATTGCACACTGTGATTGCGTCGTAACTGGTCATCGGCTCTACCATTACTAGGACGAAGATATATTCCTTCAAAGTTTTTATTGTCTGAAGCTACACGATAGCCTAAACCAATAAATCCGCGTGCTGCAGGAAACGGCGAATTCTCCATGATTTGGCTAAATACTTTAACTTCAATGATCCCGTTTTCCATTTCCAAATTAGCAATTTTAACATAAGTCGGACCATCCACCGAAGCCTCTACATTAGTACTATCAAACGGAGAGGCAACTAAATCGCGCTCTACTTGTAAAACAGAAACGCCATCCATTTGTACAATTTTCGCTTTGGAATTGACTGCTTCCATTTCCATTTGATTCCAAGTAATTTTTTGAGCTAATGCTCCTGTAGTTACAAACAGGAAACCCAATAAAAGTGATTTATATCTCATAACCAATCTATTTTTCGTTTACAAAAGGAACAATACTTGCCCATGTGGCATTAAAATTAACAATAAAAGCGGGATGTCCAGCATTTGGAATAATTGCTAATTGATGATTCGGAATCCATAAAGCAGCTTGCAACACATTTTTAACAGAATTTCCTTCATCTCGGTCACCCGCTATCACTAGAACAGGACATTGAATGATTCCTAATACTTTTTCGTCAATAGTAAGTTGATCATAACAATTAGCAATTTGTTGAAAGACCTCTTTTAATCGATTCGGTTCAGGCATCAAAGCTTTTTGTTGTTTCCAAAAATCAACATCTAATGCCATTGCTTGGTCAAAATTAAAATTAAAATCCCGCAATCCAGGATGCAGAATACCTGCTCCAATAACGATCATTTTCTTTACACGGTCAGGATACATCGAACCAAATTTATAAGACGTATAACCGCCATCGCTAAATCCAAGAAGCATCACTTTCTCTTGGGTAACCGCATCGATAACCGCGCGAACATCATGCGCTCTTTGTTCTAATGTAAGCGGTTCAGTCCCAATTTCTGATTTTCCATGACCACGAGTAGAAACAGCTATTACCTGAAAACTTACAGACAAACTATCAATGATTTTTGCCAATTCTATCGTAGAACCAAACATACCTCCGTGTAAAACCACAACAGGTTGTCCTTTACCATATATTTCGTAATAGATTTTGGCATCATTGGCTTGCACATAATGCCCTGCTTTTGGGTTGTTCCCATACGGGATGTGATGTGCGGAAACATCTTTACTTTGCATAAAATAGCGAAGTGGTTGTTGCGCCAAAATGGTATTGGAAAACAGAACAAAAACTAAAAATACTAATACTGACTTTTTCATAAGTTGGTTTCTTAATTGGTTTTATAAAATAAGCCAGCACCATAAGACGCGCCTAAAGTAGTTGGTCTTAGTTGTAAATAATACCGACTCGTTTGATCTTCTTCGATGTCTAAACCTCCTGTTTTAATAATTTTAAAATCGGAAGTGTACTTCAATTTATTAGGATCGGCTGCAACCCCAAAATCTTGTGGCCCACCACCTTTGTTGACTAATTGATTGTAACCAATTAATAAAGAATTTTGAATGTTGTAGGTATTTTTAGCATCTTTATCCAGAACCCACAGCACATTAGCACCACTAACTACATTGTTATAAAATTTAAAATCTTCGGTAGTGGACCATGTCCAAACTGCTGCACCATAAATATTCAAAATTAAATTATGGTGTAGCGTTGACTTTTCTGCAGGTGAATTCCACATCACAACTGCATCTTTAACACCATAAAAAACACAATGATCGACTTCCAATTGGCTGCCATTTGCTAAAACTCCTAAGTGATTGGGTAATGCAAATTTATTTCCTAAAAACAAACATTGTGTAACCCTTAAGTCGGTTAAATTTTTACCTTCCCAAACTATCGGATAATTTCTAACCAAAACACCATCTACAGGTTTTTCGTGTACAGGTTCTCCTAAAATTCGAAGCCCTCGTACTGTTACATGACTGCTTTCAATTAATATTCCATAATTAGAGCCTCCAGTTACTTGTTGTTTTTCGTTTTTTTCAACTGAAAAAGGCATTGTCGAAACAATAATAGGCATTGAAGCTGGGTTCCAATTTGAATCATCTGGAAGAATTTCGGCGCGAATAATTAAACGATTATGCTCTGAAAATTTCCAATTAACCGGATTAAAAGCTGCTGTTTCAGAAAGACCATAAGTCCCAGCAGTAAGAATTACTTCAACCGTACCTTCGCCTATCATATTATTGACACGTTTTGCCGCTTCTTGCAATGATTGTAAAGGATATTCTTTAGTTCCAATGGCAGCATCTTTCCCAGTATTGGAATTCACATAAACTAGAGTTTCGTTTACTTGGGATTGAGCAAAAACAGTAGCAAAAGACAGCAAGAAAATAGCTGCCCAAATTTTTTTTGAATTTTTCATAGAGTATGATAATTTTAATTAGCCGAATCATCTCGCTAATTCTGATTTTTATACAAACTTACACCCTCTTGGTGTATATTTGTAACCAACAAACCAAATACCGGTAACCTAGAGGTTACTACAATTTTATGAGATACATTGAAAACCCTTTTGATTGCCCAGTTACACGAGCTATGTCTATTTTTGGAGGAAAATGGAAACCTATTATTTTGAATTGCATTGGAGATGGTTCTTTACGATTTGGCAAATTGAATCAATTAATGCCTGCTATATCAAATAAGGTATTATCAAATGAATTAAAAGAACTAGAAGGACTTGGTTTGATTGAAAGAAAAGAATCCAAAGGAGATGCTACTAAAATAGAATATTCTTTATCTGATTCTGGAAAAAGTTTGATGCCAGTACTATACGAAATTGCCAGTTGGGGAAATTCAACTGAAGCTAAAAAGATTGTGTCAGAAATGATTAAATAACTTTAATAAACTTTTCTATATATTTTAAAATACAATCTATTTAGCGAAAAAATTGGTTTTAAAACTTGGATATAAAAACTCCCCCTTCAAAAAGCAGGAGGAGTATTAAAACTACATTCAATTTTTTTTGTGTTCTTTTTCAAAATGTTCTTTAAACCATTCAGGTTCTTTTATGGGAGTATTATAGATGTATTTTGCTATTTTTTGCAAATCCTTTTTACTAAAATTTTGTTGTGGCATAACCCCAAATTTATTAACCGCTCCTTTCATTAAAGTTTTTAGTTTAGAAGGATTTTTTGCATAACTAACTATGGCATCAACAAAATCTTTTTCTGAATTATATTCTTTTAAATAACGTGTTTTAACAGCAATCATTGGCGGTGCAATTATCTCATCATGCGAACTACTACTAGGACTATGACACGAATAACAATTATTTGTCACTAATTGTTGTGCTTCATTT
>JAGNSF010000151.1 GCA_017988155.1 Flavobacterium sp.
TTTTGTGTATTGTTGATTGTTATAATCGCATAAAGGTGTGTTTTATTCAATATTTTATGAATACTTTAAGAAATAATACTATTTTTGCTAAGGTTGACAAATCAATCATTTATATTAATCAATTTATTTTTACGTATGAAAAACAGTCTACTAAAAGGCTTGATGGTATTCATTGCAATACTATTTACAAGTATGACATATTCGCAAGATGTGTCTGGAGAAGTTACTGATTCAAGTGGTCCACTTCCTGGAGCCACTGTTTTAGTAAAAGGAACAAAACAAGCTGTTCAAACCGATTTTGATGGAAAATATTCTATCAAAAACATAGGTTCAAACGCGGTTTTAGTTTTTAGTTATATTGGTCTTAAAACTCAAGAAGTGAGTGTTGGCAGCCGAACTAAAATTAATGTAAGTTTAAAAGAAGATTCAGCTGAATTGAAAGAAGTAGTAGTTATTGGTTTTGGTAAACAATCAAAACGAAAAGTTACGGATAACATCGCTTCGATTTCTTCTGATCAAATCAATCAAATTCCTGTTGCTAACTTTCAAGGGGCATTAACAGGAAAAGCGGCTGGTGTTCAAATTACTCAAATTAACGGAAAAGTTGAATCAGGAGTTAAAATGAGAATTAGAGGGGTTTCGAGTATCTCTTCTTCTCAAGAGCCATTGTATGTAATTGATGGATTACCATTAATTAATGATAATGAGAGTAATTCTGCTGCGCCAATAAATCCTTTGATTTCAATCAATCCTGATGATATTGAGTCGGTTCAAATTTTAAAAGATGCGTCATCAGCAGCAATTTATGGTGCTAGAGGAACCAATGGTGTTGTATTAATTACAACCAAACAAGGTAAAAACGGAAAAACAAAAATTTCATTAAATACTTCAAGTGGTTGGAGTGAGGCAACTCATAAAATGAAATGGTTGAATTCTAAACAATATGTTGAATTATTCACTGAAGCTTCTGCAAATACTTGGGGAGCGGATGATTTATGGCTAACAGAAGACGGAGGTGCTTTTGATACTATGTCGGCTGGTAAAAATTGGAGAACTGGTGAGGTTGATACTAACTGGCAAGATTTGGCCTTAGTAAAAGGATCTGTTCAAGACCACACCTTCAATATTTCTGGAGGAGATAGTAAAACTTTATTTTATGTTTCTGGAGGGTATAATAATACCGAAGGAATTGTAAGAGGAAACAATATGGATCGTTATTCTTTTAGAGGTAACTTAGATCACAAAATTTCTGACAAATTACGTTTTGGGTTGAATACTAGCATCAGTAAAACTCAAATTTCTAGAATTGGTACGGATAATTCATTTGCTACACCTTTACAAGCAATTGCACAATCTCCTTTATCGCCAGCGTACACTGATGCTGGAATTCCAAACACAGACGGTACTTTGTATTACAATTTCTTAATGCAAGAATACAACGGAAGTTGGAAAGTGAACATATTTAAAACGATAATGAATACGTTTTTGGAGTATCAAATTGTACCTAGTTTAAAATTCAGATCAGAATTTGGGTATGATAATAATGCACAAACTGAAGAGTATTTTGCAGGAAGTTTGACTGAATCAGCTTCTACTAATGGTTATGCAGATGCTAATTCTATTCAGTCAGATAAATACAGTATTAATAATTATTTTACCTATGCTAAATCATTTAATGACAAATACGATTTCGAATTTGTTGGAGGGATGAGTTTTGAAGAAAGTGCTAGAAAAAGACAATATGTTTCTGGAACAGGATTTCCTTCAGATGATTTACAAACGGTAGAAAGTGCTTCTGAAATTACAGGGGGATTGTCTAGTAGAACAAAATACAACTTTTTGTCTTATTTTGGTAGAACAACGTTTTCAATCTTAGACAAGTATTTATTCAAAGCAAGTTTGCGTTATGATGGTTCTTCTCGTTTTGGAGCTTCAAGTCGATATGGTTTATTTCCAGCAGGTTCAGTGGGTTGGGTAATCTCAGAAGAAGACTTTTTAAAGGATAATGGAACAATTAGTTTATTAAAATTAAGAAGTAGTATTGGTATTACAGGTAATGCTGGAATTGATAATTTTGCTAGTTTAGGATTGTCTAAAGGTGCGGCTTATGATAAAAATGCTGCTATTTCATTATACCAATTACCAAATCAAGATTTGAAATGGGAAAAAACTACTCAAATTGATTTCGGACTAGATTTTGGATTATTCAATAATAGAATTAGTGGAGAAATTGATTATTATGAGAAAAAAACCAATGATTTGTTGTTAAACGAACCAGTTCCAGGTACTTCTGGTTGGAGTTCATTAACTCGTAATGTTGGGTCAATGACTAATAAAGGTCTTGAATTTGTTTTGAATACTACCAATGTTAAGAATGAAAATTTAACTTGGAAAACATCGTTAAATTTAGCTTCTCTTAAAAATGAAGTAACAAAACTTCCTGGTGGAGATATTGTAGACGAGAGAAATATAGTAAGAGAAGGCGAAACTATTTCATCTTTTTACTTGGTTGAATATGCTGGTGTTGATTCTGCTAATGGAGACGCCTTATTTTATTTGAACACAAAAAACACAGATGGGACTCTAAATAAAACGACAACTAATAATTATAATTTGGCACAAAGAACCATTTTAGGAAGTCCTTATCCTACTTTGATGGGAGGAGTTACCAATACAATTTTGTACAAAAATTTAGATCTTTCATTTACATTCCAAGGAGAATTTGGTGCGTCATTGTATAATGAAGCAGGTAAATTCCAATCGGGAAATGCTAGATATGAAGATAATCAAACTGTTGATCAATTGGATAGATGGCAAAAACCGGGAGACATCACAATGGTTCCTGAAGCTAGAATGTATCGTACAAACGGACAACAAGCTTCGTCAAGATATTTGGAAAAATCTGATTTTGTACGTTTAAGAAATGTATCCCTAGGATATACTTTTCCTAAGTCAGTAATTCAAAAACTGAACTTGGATAGAGTTAGAATTTATATGACAGGACTTAACTTGCTTACGTTTACAAAATATACTGGTTATGATCCTGAATCATCGTATGATAACAATGGTAATTCTAATATTAGAAAAGGAATAACATTCTATTCTGCACCACCAGCAAAAACATTTACTATTGGACTAAATATTGACCTATAAAGAAATTAGATATGAAAAAATTGAAATACATAAGAATCGTATTGTCCTTACTGACGGTTGCGTTTGTAAGTTGCGACGATAATTTGGATATAACTCCAGAAGATGCTTTAGTTACAGATATTGCTATTAAAGATCCTGCTAATATTCAAAAATTATTGGTTAGTACCTATGGAATAGCGCGCGCTGACGATAGTTACGGAGGTAATATTGCATTAGCTTCGGAATTAATAGCTAATGATGGTGATATATATTGGAATGGAACGTATGTTCAGCCAGCTGAGTTTGATGAAAAAGCAATGTTACCTGACAACTCTTATGTTAGGGATATCTGGATGAACGGTTATAAAATTAACAATCAGGCCAATATTATATTAGCTAGTTTAAGTGTTGTAACTGATGCTAATGAAAAATCAAGATTAGAAGGAGAAGCTAAGTTTTTAAGAGGTTTAGTTTATTTTGATTTGGGTAGATTGTTTTCTAAACCTTATGTAGCAGGAGCTACAAATAGTCAATTGGCTGTACCGGTTATTTTAACGCCAACTTTAGATCCAAATAATATTTCTTATCCAAAAAGAAATACCTTAGAAGAAGTGTATACACAGGTAATAGCAGATTTAACTTCTGCATATAATTTATTACCTGCTTCAAATGGTATTTATGCCAATAAATATGTTGCGGCTGCATTACTTGCAAGAGTTTATTTGGATAAAGGAGATTATGATAATGCTAGAACAATGTCAAATATTGTGATTAGAGATAGCGAAGCTTCATTAACTTCAACTTTTGCAAAAGCATTTAATAATTCTGAAAATTCATCCGAAGATTTATTTGCTTGGCAGGTAACTAGTCAAGATGCAAGTTTTAATGCGTTCAATACGTTTTGGGCGGGTTCTGATTTTGGTGGTCGTTCTGGAAATCCTGATGTAGATATAGAATCACAACACTGGGATATTTATGATGATCCAAATCATGATGAAAGAGCTGACTTTTTCTATGAAGCTGATAGGTGGTGTACTACAAAATGGAAAGGTCAATTTGCAAACATTCCTTTCATTCGTTTGGCAGAAATGTATTTAATTCGTGCTGAAGCCAATCAAAGAAAAAACACATCTGTAGGTGCTACACCATTAGAAGATATTACGACTTTGAGAGATCGTTCTGGAGCAAGTGCTTTATCATCAGTAGATTTGGATGAAATCTTAATGGAAAGAAGAAGAGAATTATCTTTTGAAGGTTTTGCTTTGTTTGATGCAAAACGTTTAGGACGAAGTGTAGGATCTATTTCTTACAATGCTAATCGTTTAGTTATGCCAATTCCTTTAAGAGAATTGGATGCTAATCCAAACTTAGTTCAAAATGAGGGTTATAATTAATCATTATTTTATATAAAGTAAAAAGAGTTATGTGAAAGCATAACTCTTTTTTTATATCATTTATTTAGTATTAAATTTTCTATTTAGATTGAAGGCTATTAGTATACAAAATCAAATCAATTAATCGAGACGAGTAGCCAATTTCATTGTCATACCAACCCACTACTTTTACCATTTTGTCAATTACAGAGGTCAATTGGGCGTCAAAAATACAGGAATGCGTATTGCCAATTACATCCACTGAAACGATTGGGTCTTCAGTATAGGCTAATATTTCTTTTAGATTGGTTTCGGCAGCTGTTTTAAAAGCAGTATTGATTTCGTCAATCGTAACTGCTCGTTTGACATTGAAAGTAATATCGGTTAAAGATCCATCCGGAACCGGAACTCGAATGCCACAACCTCCCATTTTATTTTCTAAATGCGTAAAGATTTTTGT
>JAGNSF010000009.1 GCA_017988155.1 Flavobacterium sp.
AAAACTCGAAAAAAAAATGCCGAAATGATTTTCGACATTTTTGATAAATTATTTGAAATCGATATTAAACGCTTATAAAAAAGCAAAAAATCAACGATTTATTACATATCTTTTAGAAGATCTAAAATATAATCTGGAGGAGCAATTGGCCGACCTGTTTTTAACGATACAAAAACCAAAATAAATTCGGCAGTTGTTAATAACTCATTCAATTCATTATATATCTTACAATCAAATTCTATCTTAACAGATGACTGGCTTTTGAAAGCTGTATGAACAGTGAGTAACTCATCGTATCGCGCTGACTTTTTATAATTAATATTCATAGAAACAATTGGAAGTGCAATTCCTTCCTCTTCCATACTTTTATACGAAACTCCCTTATTTCTAAGCCATTCCACTCGACCCATCTCGAAATAAGGAATATAATTTCCATGATATACTACGCCCATTTGGTCTGTTTCAGAGTAACGAACACGTACTTGAATTTGATGATCTTTCATTATTTATAATTTAATTTTTATTGATTCTAAAAAGCCCTATACAACAATATTTTTACAAAAAAATCTATTGAATAATTTTTTTTTAAAGAAATTTGTTCACATATTTGTTGTCCCAGAAAAATACAAGAATAGCCCCACCTTTTTTTGTAATAAAATAGTAACCAAACTTAAATAATTTAACCGAATATATGAACAAAACTGCTCAATCAGTATGGGAAAACTGTTTATCTTTCATAAAAGATAATATTCAAGACCAAGCCTACAAAACTTGGTTTGAACCAATCAAGTCAGTTGAGCTTACCGATAACGCATTATATATTCAAGTACCAAGTAAATTTTTCTACGAATGGTTAGAAGAACATTACGTTAAATTATTAAAAGTTGCGCTTACCAAAGAACTCGGGAAAAACGCAAAGTTACTCTATAAAATTAAAATGGAGAACACTTATGGTAATAAACAGCCGTATACGGAACAATTACCAAGTGCTAACAGAGCGCAAATGAAACCGCAAGATGTTGATGCTCCATTAAAAAATTTAAACCCTGAACTTAAAAATCCGTTTGTAATTCCAGGTATTCGTAATTTAAAAATCGAATCTCAATTGAATGCCAACTATAGTTTTGATAATTTCTTAGAAGGAGATTCAAACCGATTGGCACGTTCTGCAGGTATGGCTGTAGCCAACAAACCAGGTGGAACATCTTTCAATCCGTTATTGATTTTTGGAGGAGTTGGTTTAGGAAAAACACACTTAGCCCATGCTATTGGTGTAGAAATTAAAGACAAATACCCTGAAAAAACAGTTTTGTATATTTCTGCTGAAATTTTCACGCAACAATATATTGACTCTGTTAAGAAAAATACTAGAAATGATTTTATTCATTTCTACCAATTGATTGATGTTTTAATCATTGATGATGTTCAATTCCTTTCTGGAAAATCAGGAACTCAAGATGTATTCTTCCATATTTTCAATTACTTACACCAAAACGGAAAACAAGTTATCTTGACTTCTGACAAGGCTCCTGTTGACATGCAAGACATTGAACAACGTTTATTGTCTCGTTTCAAATGGGGATTGTCTGCTGAATTGCACCAACCTGATTACGAAACTAGAGTTTCTATCTTAAAGAATATTCTGTATCGTGATGGTGTTGAAATGCCAGAAGAAATAATTGAATATGTTGCTCGTAATATCAAAACGAATGTTAGAGAATTAGAAGGTGCAATCATCTCTCTAATAGCTCAATCTTCTTTCAACAAAAAAGAAGTGACAATTGAATTAGCTAAAAGCATCGTAGAGAAATTCGTAAAGAATGTCAAACGCGAAATTTCTATCGATTATATTCAAAAAATTGTTTCCGATTATTTCCAATTGGACTTAGAAACACTACAATCAAAAACTAGAAAAAGACACGTTGTTCAAGCTAGACAATTAGCGATGTTTTTTGCTAAAAAATTTACCAAAGCTTCTTTAGCAAACATTGGGTCTCAAATTGGAGATCGCGACCACGCTACTGTATTACACGCTTGTAAAACTGTTGATAATCTAGTATCTACTGATAAACAATTCAAAAAGTTTGTTGAGGATATCCACAAAAAATTAACCTTATAGGCAGCAAATGTCCGTAAAAATCGTAATGGTTTGTTTGGGAAATATTTGTCGGTCGCCTTTGGCCGAAGGAATATTAGCCTCAAAATTACCAAAAGACAAATTTACTGTAGATTCTGCAGGTACTGGTTCTTGGCACATTGGCCAATCACCTGACGAACGTTCCGTGGCCGTTGCCAAAAAAAACGGACTAGACATTTCCAACCAAAAAGGGAGACAATTCAGCAGTGCCGACTTTGATACTTTTGACTACATCTTTGTAATGGATAATTCCAATTATGACAATGTTATCGCTTTGGCAGAGACCAAAGAACAAAAAGAAAAGGTAACATTGATAATGAATGAATTACATCCGACACAAAACAAAGAAGTCCCTGATCCCTATTTTGGAATGCACAACGGATTTGACATTGTTTATAACATGTTGGATGAAGTTTGCGATAGTATTGCTCAAAAGTTGATTACGAAACATCAATAAACCCTATTTTTCCGAATCTAAAAATCACTGTTATGAATACAAAGACATCTTTAGGAAAACTGTATTTAATTCCGGTTACTATGGGAGAAAGCGATCCTATGGATGTATTACCTCAAACAGTAAAAAGAGCCATAGAGCTAATCGACTGTTATATAGTAGAAAATGAAAAAACAGCTCGTAAGTCTATAAAAGCAGTATTTCCAGAAAAAAAACAGTCTGAACTCATACTTTTCGCATTGAATAAACATACCGATGCGAAAGAACATCTTAGTTTTATTCAACCGTTGTTAGAAGGCAAAAACGTAGGATTAATGAGTGAAGCAGGTTGTCCTGGTGTAGCTGATCCTGGAGCAGTCATTGTAAAATTGGCTCACGAAAAAGGGATTCAAGTTATTCCTCTTGTAGGTCCTTCCTCTATTCTATTAGCTATGATGGCTTCAGGAATGAATGGACAGAGTTTTACTTTTAATGGATATTTACCCATTGACAAAAGTGATAAAAAATCAGCTTTGAAAAATTTAGAAAAATTGTCTTTTGACAAAAATCAATCGCAAATTTTTATTGAAACACCGTACCGCAACAATAAATTATTAGAAGATATTCTACAAGCCTTACAGCCTTCAACACACCTTTGTATTGCAACTGATATTACATTACCAACAGAATACATCAAAACTTTACGCGCTTCCGATTGGAAAAAGACAAAAGTAGATTTGCACAACCGACCTACTATTTTTATAATTCATAAATTTTAGTTTGTCATAAAAATTTAGGCATATTTCTTAAAATATATGCACGCATACTATTTATTGCTTATATTTACTTCATTAAACAAATGAAACTATGAGTTATACAGATAAAATGCTGCGCGATGACGCATTAAAAGGAAAAGTAATTGTGGTTACAGGTGGCGGAAGCGGTTTGGGCAAAGCTATGACTAAATATTTTTTGGAATTAGGAGCTAAAGTAGCCATTACTTCTCGTGATTTAGACAAACTAAAAAACACTGCAGCCGAATTAGAAACACAAACTGGCGGAACTTGTTTACCTATTCAATGTGACGTTCGTCATTATGAAGAAGTGGAAAACATGCTTCAAGAAACTTTGAAAGCTTTTGGCAAAGTCGACATTCTTTTGAATAATGCAGCAGGTAATTTCATTTCGCCTACAGAGCGTTTATCATCAAATGCATTTGACACTATCATTGATATTGTTTTAAAAGGAACCAAAAACTGTACGCTTGCTTTTGGAAAACATTGGATTGATACCAAACAAACTTCATCAACTGTACTTAACATTGTCACTACCTATGCTTGGACAGGTTCAGCTTATGTTGTACCAAGCGCCACTGCAAAAGCAGGAGTATTGGCTATGACAAAAAGTTTAGCCGTAGAATGGGCAAAATACGGGATTCGTACCAATGCCATTGCGCCAGGGCCATTTCCAACTAAAGGAGCTTGGGATCGATTATTACCAGGTGATTTAGCTGAAAAATTTGATATGGCTAAAAAAGTGCCCTTAAAACGTGTTGGAGATCATCAAGAATTAGCCAATTTAGCTGCTTATTTAGTTTCTGACTTTTCTGCCTATATTAATGGAGAAGTAGTAGTCATTGACGGAGGTGAATGGTTAAAAGGTGCCGGACAATTTAATCTTCTAGAAGATATTCCTGCTGAAATGTGGGATATGCTAGAAATGATGATTAAAGCAAAGAAAAACAAATAAATCAAAACATTGAAAGAGCACTATTTTTAGTTGCTCTTTTTTTATATTCAGTAGAAAAAATAAATATATCAATTTAGCAAACATTTAGTAAAAAAGGAAATCACTCAGAATTAAATTCCTATTTTTGTTAGGTAAACATTATAATCACAATTTATGCTCATTATAGGAATTGCAGGAGGAACAGGAAGTGGTAAAACAACTGTAGTCAATCAAATCGTAAATGAATTGCCAGAAACTGAAGTAGGGATTATTTCACAAGATTCTTATTATAAAGAAAATATTGGAATGACTTATGAAGAAAGAGCTGCAATTAATTTTGACCATCCAAGATCAATAGATTTTGAGTTGTTAGTACAACACCTTAAAGAATTAAAAGCAGGTAATAACATCAATCAACCTGTTTATTCTTTTGTTTCTCATAACAGGACTAGTGACACTGTTTTCACGCATCCTCGCAAAGTAATGATTGTAGAAGGAATACTAATATTAACTAATCCCGAATTGAGAGACCTTTTTGATGTAAAAATATACGTTCAAGCTGATCCAGACGAGCGATTAATTCGCCGTTTGAAAAGAGACATAGCCGATCGTGGGCGTGATATGGATGAAGTTCTTAACAGATACCAAACTACATTAAAACCAATGCACCAGCAATTCATTGAACCTACAAAAGCATTTGCCGATATTATTATCCCTAACGACAAATACAACACAGTAGCGATCGATGTAGTTCGTGCCGTAATAAATCAAAAATTAAACGTTTAATAAAATAATACGTATCTAAAATCCAATTGTAAGACAATTTTATTTTGGAGCTGTTTCCCGCTTTACGTTACAATCCATTCTAAAAAGAATGGGATTTTCACTGCAATCGGGGCTAAAATATAGGAACAATGACAAATCCGCTTAAAAACAAATCTTGGTTTAAACTATTGAGCAACAAATACATTTTAGTATTAGTGTTTTTTACGGGCTGGATGCTTTTTTTAGACAACTATTCGTATTTCGATCATCGCTTCTTAGACAATCAAATCGACGAATTAGAAGACAATAAATCGTACTACCAAGAAGAAATCAAGAAAGACAAAAGGCATATAAAAGAACTCAAGAATATTGAATATGTTGAGAAATATGCACGTGAAAAATATTATATGAAGAAAGATAGTGAAGACATTTATATCATAGAGTTTGAAGGAGACAGCGCCATCAAAACAAAATAAATTATCTCTTCTATTTTTAATTCGAAACAACAACGCTAATGAAACCTCTTTTTACAAATTTCGCTCCTGTTTCTGCCAAAGAATGGAAACAAAAAATTCAGTTTGAACTGAAAGGTGCTGATTACAATGAAACACTTATTTGGAATTCACCAGACGATATCAAGGTAAAACCATTCTACGACAAAGAAGATGTAAAAGAAGTAATCTCAGTAACTACAAAAGCTTCTGAATTTAAAATTTGTCAAAATATTTTTGTCCACGACATCAATAAATCAATAGAACGTGCTTTAGATAGTTTGGCAAGAGGTGCTGAAAGTATTCGTTTCACCATTGAAGACGAAACTATAGCTATTGAAAAATTATTAGAAAAATTACCTTTAGAAAGCACACCTATATTCTTTTATTTGAATTTTATTTCAATCGATTTCGTTCAAAAGATCGAATCAATTGCAACAAAAAGAAAAGCGACTATCTATTGTAATATAGATCCGATTGGGCATTTAGCAAAAGAGGGAAATTGGTTCACTACTTCAGAAAAAAATAATTTTGAAACCCTAAATAATCTTATCAAAAGAGACAACACTCTTTCACTGATTAGTGTAAATGGTGCTTTATATCAGAATTCTGGCGCTACTATTGTACAGCAAATTGCATATACTCTAGCTCACGCTAATGAATATTTTAATCACGTCGAACTTTCTAAGCCCCAAACTTTGGTTTTAGAAATTGCCGTTGGAACCAATTACTTTTTTGAAATCGCTAAACTAAGAGCTATCCGATTACTTTTCAATTTAATAGCATCAGAGTACAATCAAAATTGGAATTGTCATTTAGTCGTTACACCTACCAAAAGAAATAAAACATTATATGATTACAATGTGAATATGCTTCGTACAACTACTGAATGTATGAGCGCAATTCTTGGAGGTGCGGATACTATTGCGAATCTACCTTACGATGCTTTATATCACAAAGACAATGAATTTGGAGATCGAATAGCTCGAAACCAATTACTGATTCTGAAAAATGAAAGCTATTTTGATAAAGTTAATAATCCATCTGATGGTAGTTATTACATAGAAAGTTTGACACAGCAATTAGCTGATAAAGCTTTAGTATTATTTAAAGATATTGAAGCTAATGGAGGCTTTTTAAAGCAACTGAATGAAGGAATTATCAAAAGAAAAATTCAAGAAAGCGCCGAAAAAGAACAAGATTTGTTTGATTCTGGAAAAGAAATTTTATTGGGAACCAATAAACACGCTAACAAAGATGATCGTATGAAACACGATTTGGAACTTTTCCCTTTTGTCAAAATTAAACCAAGGAAAACACTCATCACTCCTATTATTGAAAAGCGTCTCGCAGAGAAAATCGAACAAGAACGATTAGAAAAAGAGTAATTGTTTAGTATCCAAATAATGTCAAATAGAAATTTGTCACCAAAAATGAAAAGAAAAGACCTGCAACATATTCAAATCAAATCTATAGAAAAGCTTGAAAATGAAATCAAAGCAAAGGCTGAATTTCAAACTGCTGAGGGAATTGCTTTGAAGCAAACTTATACTGAACAAGATATTCAACAATTAGAGCATTTGGATTTTGGTGCTGGATTTGCGCCTAATTTACGTGGTCCTTATGCTACAATGTATGTTCGCCGCCCTTGGACAGTGCGTCAATATGCAGGATTTTCTACAGCAGAAGAAAGTAATGCTTTTTACAGAAGAAATTTAGCTGCAGGACAAAAAGGACTTTCTATTGCATTTGATTTACCCACACACCGCGGCTACGATTCAGATCACGAACGTGTTGTGGGCGATGTTGGAAAAGCCGGTGTAGCGATTGATTCTGTTGAGGATATGAAAGTCTTATTCGACCAAATTCCCCTAGATGAAATGTCGGTTTCTATGACGATGAATGGCGCTGTGTTACCGATTATGGCATTTTATATAGTAGCAGCCGAAGAACAAGGCGTGACTCCAGACAAACTTTCTGGAACAATTCAAAACGACATTTTGAAAGAGTTTATGGTTAGAAATACCTACATCTACCCACCTACTCCATCAATGAAAATAATTGCTGATATTTTTGAATACACCAGCAAAAATATGCCTAAATTTAACTCCATTTCCATTTCGGGTTATCATATGCAAGAAGCCGGAGCTACTGCTGATATTGAGTTAGCATACACTTTAGCAGATGGTTTAGAATACATTCGAACTGGTTTAGCTGCAGGAATGAAGATAGATGAATTTGCACCGAGACTCTCTTTCTTTTGGGCAATTGGTATGAATCATTTCATGGAAATTGCCAAAATGCGTGCGGGACGAATGATTTGGGCGAAATTGGTCAAACAATTCGAACCTAAAGACGACAAATCGCTAGCATTACGAACCCATTGTCAAACATCGGGTTGGAGTTTAACAGAGCAAGATCCATTCAATAACGTAGCTCGAACTTGTATTGAAGCAGCGGCGGCAGCTTTTGGTGGAACGCAATCATTACATACCAATGCCTTAGACGAAGCGATTGCTTTGCCTACTGATTTTTCTGCTAGAATTGCTCGAAACACCCAATTGTATCTACAGGACGAAACTAAAATCACTAAAACCGTTGACCCTTGGGCGGGTAGCTACTACGTAGAAAATCTGACTAATGAAATTGCACAAAGTGCTTGGAAATTAATTGAAGAGGTTGAGGAATTAGGCGGAATGACTAAAGCGATTGAGTCTGGAATCCCTAAACTTCGAATTGAAGAAGCAGCTGCGAGAAAGCAAGCCCGAATTGATAGCGGACAAGATATCATTGTAGGCGTAAACCAATACCGTTTAGAGAAAGAAGATCCGCTTCAAATTTTAGATGTAGACAACCAAATGGTGCGCAGACAACAATTGGAACAATTAGAACGCATCAAATCTACACGAGATTCTGAAAAAGTAAAAGTTGATTTAGATAAATTAACACTTTGCGCTAAAACAGGTGAAGGTAATTTATTAGAAATTGCAGTGGAAGCAGCTAGAAACAGAGCAACTTTGGGAGAAATTAGCGATGCGTTAGAAACTGTTTTTGGAAGATATAAAGCACAAATTAAATCGTTTAGCGGTGTGTATAGTAAAGAAATAAAAAACGACGAAAGTTTTGAAAAAGCAAAACAGTTAGCCAATGTTTTTGCCGAAAAAGAAGGTAGAAGACCTCGAATTATGATTGCTAAAATGGGACAAGACGGACATGATCGTGGCGCAAAAGTAGTTGCAACTGGTTATGCCGATGTAGGTTTTGATGTGGATATTGGTCCTTTATTTCAAACTCCTGCAGAAGCAGCAAAACAAGCCGTAGAAAATGATGTTCATATTCTAGGTGTTTCTTCTTTAGCAGCAGGTCATAAAACCTTAGTACCTCAAGTAATTGAAGAATTAAAAAAATACGGTAGGGAGGATATTATGGTGGTTGTTGGAGGAGTTATACCGGCGCAAGATTACCAATTCTTATTTGATGCTGGTGCAGTTGCCGTTTTTGGTCCAGGAACTAAAATTAGTGAAGCCGCCATTAAAATATTAGAAATTTTAATAGATTAATTCATAAACAAAAAGGGCGGTCAATCTTGACCGCCCTTTTTGTTTATAATTGAAATCATTATCAAATTGAAGCATGTTTATTTGCCTCTATAAATTCAGTATCATAGCCCCCAAATGCCTTCATATAGCTTACAATTGAAGTTCCGTATGCATCTCTAAAATAACGTTCTCCATTTGATCTGAAAAACCTCTTCACAGTACGAACACCACCTAAATGTGCAGCGGCTAAAATTCCTGATTCGGTAATGTAAATTCCATTAATCACTGCTCCTTCATATTTAGCAATTTCTTTTCTAAGTAACCATTTATTCTTTGATAGTAGCGCTAAAAATGCTTTTTCTTGTAGATCTGGATTTCTTAAAAAAGAAGTGGTATTGTGAACTCCTATTGTTCGCAATGTACCAGGACCAAATTGGTATTTACCTAAATATCCTAATGAATTAATTTTTCTATATTTCCCTTGAGACTCTTTGAATGCAATAGCTTCTTTAAAGCCAATGAAAAAATTTCCTGTATAAGGAATATTCAATTTTGCGTAATCTTCTTGTTTGTGAGATGGGAATAAGTAATCGGATCCGTCTGATCCGTCTGTTAGAAACCAAGAGTTGGAATCTAAATTAAAAGGTTTAAAACCTGCGCTTAAAAAAGCGATAATTAGAAGTAAAGTGGAATAAAAATGCCATTTCTTTATCATAAATTGTTTTTCTTCTAACGCTGTCACCCTTAGAAATTTCTACATTGCAAATATACAACAAAAAATACAATGCTTAAAATCAACCTATTAAAGTTTTGTTAAACGATTTATTAACAATTTAGAAACATATAAAACACCTAAAATGTACCCGAAATAAAGGGTTTTAAAAAGAAAATCAAAACTTTAAACTCAATAAAAAAAAGCGAAAATAATTTTCGCCTTTTTTTTATCTTTTTACACCTTGGCTATTAATCCAATTGTAATATTTTTTTGCATTCTGCTCGTGTTCTGTTTGAGTAACTGCAAAATCATGATACCCAAAACGTTCTACACTCGCGCAAAAATATATAAAGTTGTGTTTTTCTGGATGCAACACCGCTTCAATTGCTGTAATATCAGGCATAGCAATTGGCCCTGGAGGTAAACCTGCACTATAATAAGTATTATATGGCGAGGCAAC
This sequence comes from Flavobacterium sp., assembly GCA_017988155.1. Lineage (GTDB taxonomy): Bacteria > Bacteroidota > Bacteroidia > Flavobacteriales > Flavobacteriaceae > Flavobacterium. Next base: position 10,269 of record JAGNSF010000009.1, read on the forward strand.
TTGTAAATCTTTATTCAATACTCTTTTTATTACCTGCTTAAAATCATTTGATTTCTTTTTCACTGCATAAATTACCGTTGGATCTGCTTGCAACAAAATCCCTTTATGTAAACGATTCAAATACACCCCAGCAATCCTAGGTCTTTCATCCTTTTTAACTGATTCTTTATGCACAATAGAAGCCAAAATAGTAGCCTCAATTGGGGTTAATCCTTGAGCTTTCGCTTTTGCAATGCGTTCTTCATTCCAATAATTGCGATATTCTTTTATCATTTTATCGCGAAACTTGATTGCAGTGGTATTCCAGTACAATTCATAAGTATTCGGAATAAACATGGTCAAGACATTCTCTTCATTAAAACCATTTTCTTTTAAAAAAGTTGAATCTTTAATCGCTTTTAATAATGAAACACTATCCGCTTCAATTTCAGAATCAATTCTTCCTGCAAAATCTTCTAATCGCTCTTGATTATTAAATGAGAGTTTTACTTCATTATTAATTCGTAATGCATTAATTAATTCATTACTATTCATTCCTTTCTTAAACAAGAATTTACCCGGTTTTACATTATTTGGATATTTCTTTTTAGCTGCTACAGCATCAAAACGTTCAATATTTTCTACATATGGTGAGACGATTTTTTTTACTGATTCATAATCCGAATCGGTGGGAATATAGACATACACCTCATTTTCCTCAAACTTGGTATTTGAAGAGAAGATTTGATTTACTAATGTAAGTCCGTAAATCATTAGAACTGTAATTAGAACAATCGTAACTGTAGTAATGGTTTTTTTGATATTCAAAATTATATTTTTTTTAAATGGTTTGATTTACTAATTGATAAAGAGCCTCGTCTTTAAAGCTTCCGTTAACTAACGTCCAATCTTTTTTAACACCTATTTTTTCAAAGCCAAATTTAGTAAAAAGTGCTATACTAGCGGTATTTTCTGTAGCAATATTTGCATATAATTGGTGCAAATTCAAATTATAAAAAGCATATTTGATTACTAATTCTAATGCTTCTGAACCGATATTTTGTTTTCTATTCTCAACGGCTTGAATTACAATTCCTATTCCAGCTCTTCTATTTTGAGGATCAAAATCAAACAAATCGATTAAACCCAAAGCAGGAAAATCTTGGTCTTGGCAAATAGCCAATCGCAATTGTTTGGCTTCATAAATATCTTGATGGGCATTTTCTAAATACTGCTTCACTAAAAACCGACTATAGGGTGTTTGAGTATTGCTGACCCCCCAAATACTTTGGTCGTTTTCCATCGCATAAACAAACTCCAAATCATTGGGTTCTAATGCACGTAAATAAATAGTTTCGGCGGTAAGGGTTATCATTTGCTTGATTTATAATTCAATTGTTCCTTCGAAAACAAATTCGGCAGGACCTTTTAAAAAGACATTGGTGTATTTTCCATTTTCTCTATTGAATGAAACCGACAATTTCCCTCCTTCAACGTTCAAATTGATAGCATTCAAATGGGTTTGACCAGTAGCGTTCATCGCAATGGCTACAGCAGTTGCCCCAGTACCGCATGCTAAAGTTTCATCCTCTACACCTCTTTCATAGGTGCGTAAAGAAAAAGTAGTGTCATCTATTTTCTTAACAAAATTAATATTACTCCCTTGTTGACCATATAAATCACCATAACGGATAGCAGCTCCGTTCTCTTTTACATTATAATTTTCTAAATCTGAAACTACTTGCACATGATGAGGAGAACCTGTATTCAAAAAAGAATAGTTTTCAGTAATTTTAATTTCTTCGACATCAATCATTTGCAAGGAGACAGTACCATCCTCAGCCACTTTTGCGTAGTGTAAACCATCCGTAGCAATAAAAGTAGTTTCGTCTTGGATTACGTTTAGTTTTTTGGCAAAAGCCACCAAACAACGCCCACCATTACCACACATGGAACTCAAATTACCATCCGAATTGTAATACACCATTCTAAAATCGGTATCCGTATCATTATCTAGCAAAATCAATCCGTCAGCACCAATCCCAAAGCGTCTGTCACATAAATGTGCTACTAATCGAGTATTTTCTTTAGGGAAAGTATTGGAACGATTATCAATCATTACAAAATCATTACCTGTACCTTGGTATTTATAAAATTTTAATTGCATTTTTTTACATATAAAACACAAAAGTACGAACTATTAATGAAATGTTAATCATTGTTAAAGAGCGTTAAACTGTTTTTTACAAAACAATTTCTACTATAAATTTACATTTATAATTTAAAACAGAATCACAATGAATCGCTTTTCAAATCTATTTTTAGTTTCGCTTTTAAGTGGCGCTGTAACACTAAGTGCTTACAAATTATTATTTGAACCTAATGGTTACTTTTCTAATAACACTAATGGATTAGTGACTGAAGCATCTGATTTTTATGGAAAAAGAGTCGGTTTTTCTCCGGAAAATGTAGATTTTACTGAATCAGCAGAAAAAACTATCCATACGGTGGTTCACGTTAAAAATGTATCAAGAAGAACCATAACCAATCCAATAATGGAATTCTTTTATGGATATGGCGGGAGTCAACAACAAGAACAAATTGGAACAGGGTCTGGAGTCATAATTTCTGAAGATGGTTATATAGTAACTAATAACCACGTAGTAAAAGATGCTACCGAAATTGAAATCACCCTAAATAATAAAAAATCGTATAAGGCAAAACTCATTGGCACCGACTCAAAAATGGACATCGCTTTGCTTAAAATTGATGCAGATGAGAAATTACCTTATACAGCTTTCGCCAATTCTGATTCGGTAAAAATAGGCGAATGGGTTTTGGCAGTTGGAAACCCATATAACCTAACTTCCACAGTAACGGCAGGAATTGTATCAGCTAAAGCCAGAAATTTAGACACTAGTGGCATCCAATCTTTTATTCAAACTGATGCAGCTGTGAACCCTGGAAATAGTGGTGGTGCATTAGTAAACACTCGTGGTGAATTAATTGGTATTAATACCATGATTAGCTCCCCTACTGGAAGCTATACTGGATATTCATTTGCTGTTCCATCAAATATTGCAAGAAAAATAATTGAAGATATTATGGAATACGGCAATGTTCAAAGAGGAATACTTGGTGTTGAAGGTGGCGAATTGAATTCAAAATCATCAAAAGAATTAGGGATTTCACAAACAGAAGGATTTTATGTAAACAAAGTAAACAAACGTTCCGGAGCAGAAAAAGCAGGACTTCAAAAAGGTGACGTTATTATAAAACTAGACAATCAATCGGTGGCAACTTTTGCAGATTTATCCGGTTATATCAATACCAAAAGACCTAATGACAAAGTAGCTGTTACAATAATTAGAGAAGGTAAAAATAAAGTAATACCTGTAATTCTAAGTAAGAACGATAATTTTAACACCGAGTTTAAAGGTCTAGAATTAGAAAATATTGATTCAAATGACAAAAAAAGATTCCGTTTGAATTATGGTGTGAAAATTAAAGCTATAACAAATGAGAATTTAAAAGCCTATGAAAGAGAACTTTTAGGCAATATTATTTTAAGTATTGATAATTTAAAGGCAACCGATATCGAAACTGTTTCTAAATTATTAAATAACAAAGAAGAAGGACAAAGTATTCGTATCGAAATGATTAACCAGAACGGAGAAATTTTCAGAATTATTATTTAGTTTTACTTGTAGTTTTTTAAAAAAGCCATCTTGAAAATTCAAGATGGCTTTTTTAATAATTTTTCAATAAATAAACTTACGAAATCGATTGAAATTTTATATTTTTGCTAAATAATTACTTTTTAATCAGTAAAAAGGCATAATCAATCCGTTTTAATGAAAACTACACATTTATATCAAAAAGAAGTTACTCTACAAGCAGATAGAAGGCAAATAAGTGCCGAATTAATCAAAATAATTAGTGACTTATGGTACGAAAAATCAATAGAGATTGTTTTATTCAGAAACCAATTAATTGATAAGAATGTAAGTGAAATATTAAATCTACATGAATATGCTGGAGCTTTTGTTGGAAAACCAATATCTATTTTTAATTCTATTGATATTGCCCGCGCTTTATCAGAAATTCAATTACCGCCATCCAAACTGGACATTGGAAAACTAACCTACGAGTTTGGTTTAGAAGAAGATAAATACCCAAGCGCAAGGTATTTTGTAATGGAGAAGTTAAAAAAAGCTAAATCATCTAAAGAAATAAACCCAAAAGATGTAGTTCTCTATGGTTTTGGAAGAATTGGAAGACTTTTAGCACGTGAGTTGGTTTCAAAAACAGGGAAAGGCGATCAACTTCGATTAAGAGCCATTGTGATTCGTGAAAAAAACGACGCAATTACACTAGAAAAAAGAGCTTCTCTATTGCGATATGATTCTATTCATGGAGATTTTATGGGTTCTGTAGTTGCAGATGCTGAAAATAATGCTCTAATTATCAATGGTACAACTGTACATGTTATATCTGCAAATAGTCCTGAAGAAATAGATTATACAAAATGGAATATTAAAAATGCTTTAGTAATAGATAATACTGGCGCATTTACAACGCAAGAAGCGTTAAGTCGTCACTTAAAATCTAAAGGGGCGCATAAAATATTGCTAACAGCTCCAGGAAAAGGAGTTCCAAATATTGTTCATGGAGTTAATCAAAACGAATACAATCCAGATGAGATTGATATTTTTTCGGCAGCTTCCTGCACCACTAATGCTATAACACCTATTTTAAAAGTAATAGAAGATTCCTTAGGTATTGTAAAAGGTCATTTAGAAACCATTCATGCCTATACCAATGATCAAAATTTAGTTGACAATATGCACAAAAAATACCGCCGTGGTCGTGCAGCTGCATTAAATATGGTGATTACAGAAACGGGAGCTGGAACAGCGGTGGCAAAAGCAATTCCATCATTGGAAGGAAAATTAACATCAAATGCTATTCGGGTTCCTGTACCCAATGGTTCTTTGGTAGTATTAAATTTAGAGGTTAATCAAACTACTACCATAGAAACTATTAATGCAATTATTAAGAAATCTGCTTTAGAAGGTGAATTAGTTGAACAGATAAAATATTCTCTAAATAATGAATTAGTTTCAACTGATATTGTTGGAACCTCTGCACCATCGATTTATGATAGTAACGCAACAATTGTTTCTAAAGATGGTAAAAATATTGTGTTATACATTTGGTATGACAATGAATATGGCTACAGTCATCAAGTAATTCGTTTAGCTAAATATATTGCTAAAGTAAGACGATTCACTTATTATTAATACTCAGCTTTTTGATATAGTTTTTAGTTTTTTAGTTTGTTTTCTTTAAGCTGAGTTATTTTAAAATCCGTTTCGAATTTGAAACGGATTTTATATTTAAGAAATTGGCATAACTGTGGTCGACTTTACTTCCGAGATAATAAAGAAACTGTTAATCAAAGACACTTCAGGTAAAACAGATAATTTTTGTTGGTGAAAATAATGATAACTATCCATGTCAGCCAAAACCACCTTAAGTAGGTAGTCAAAATTACCTGAAACAAAATTACATTCCACTACTTCAGGCATATTTAGAATAGACTTGTTAAACTCTTCAGAAACATCGTGAGTTTGTTTCACCAAGGTAACTTGACAATACACTGTTAAATGAATTCCTAGTTTCTTTTTATTTACGATGGAAACATATTTTTCGATAAAACCCTCTTTTTCAAGACGCTTAACTCGATCGTGAACTGGCGTCAAGGATAAATTTATTTTATTTGAAATATCTTTTAAAGTCAAATGTGCATCTTCTTGTAATAACCTAAGTATTTTTTTATCAATTGTGTCAATAGTCATAATAATTATGTAATAAAATTAAACTTGATTCAGTAAGTAGTTAATTTTTCTTTTTACTACTACTTAATACAATACATAAAGAAATATAAATCAATAATTTTTAATATAAAAGAAAAAAATACTAAATTATATCCAATATTACAATAATTTTTTCTTAATCAATACATTTGTTATTCAATTTTAGAACTAACTTTTAAAAACTACAATTTATGATAATAGGTGTTCCAAAAGAAATCAAAAACAATGAAAATCGTGTTGCCCTTACTCCTGCTGGAGTAGCTGAATTTAAAAAGCACGGTCACCAAATTTATATTCAATCAACTGCTGGAGAAAATAGTGGTTTTAATGATAGTGCTTATGTAAATGCTGGAGCGCAAATTTTACCAACTATTGAAGCTGTTTACGAAATTGCCGAAATGATTATCAAAGTAAAAGAGCCAATTGCATCTGAATATCCTTTGATTAAAAAAGACCAATTAGTTTTTACTTATTTCCACTTTGCGTCATCAGAAGCTTTAACAAAAGCAATGATAGAACGCGATGCAATTTGTTTGGCATACGAAACCGTAGAAAAAATAGACAGAAGTCTTCCTTTATTAATTCCTATGTCTGAAGTAGCAGGAAGAATGTCTATTCAAGAAGGTGCTAAATATTTAGAAAAACCTATGCAAGGAAAAGGAATTCTTTTAGGAGGAGTTCCAGGTGTAAACCCTGCAAAAGTGGTTGTTTTAGGTGGAGGAATCGTTGGGACCCAAGCAGCTAAGATGGCGGCTGGATTTGGTGCTAATGTGACTATTATGGATGTAAGTTTGGCACGTTTACGCTATTTAGATGATGTTATGCCTGCCAATGTTACCACATTAATGTCAAATCATTATAATATTTGTGATGCGATTGCAAATGCCGATTTAGTAATCGGAGCCGTGTTAATTCCTGGAGCAAAAGCACCTCATTTGATCACAAAAGACATGTTAAAATTAATGAGCCCAGGCACTGTTGTAGTGGATGTAGCTGTGGACCAAGGAGGTTGTATTGAAACTTGTACACCAACCACACACGAAAATCCCACTTTCATTATAGATGGCATAGTTCACTATTGTGTAGCTAATATGCCTGGAGCAGTACCTTACACATCTACCTTAGCTTTAACTAATGCTACCTTACCATACGCAATTCAATTAGCTAATAAAGGATGGAGAAAAGCGTGTTCTGAAAATGAAGAATTGAAAAAAGGATTAAATATCGCCAACGGTAAAATTGTTTACCGAGGAGTTGCTGAAGCATGGGGATTGCCTTATGAAGAAGTAAACAGTATTTTATAAAATATTAAGTTCCCCACATAATCCAAAAAGCCGGCTTGTAGATTCAAGCCGGCTTTTTTATTTATTTTAAACACAAATTATTCTTTAGGTTTTGTCAAATAGTAAATCGGTATTCCGGTCAACATAATTAATACACCCCAACCACATGTTGAAAATTTAGTGAACAACAATGAAATACAAACGGCCGATGCAATCACAATATAAAGCATTGGTAAAAATGGATAACCAAAAGCTTTATAAGGCCTCTCAACATCTGGCATTTTCTTACGAAGTATAAAAATCCCATAAATAGTAAGAATATAGAATATTAAAACTATAATAATTACAAAATCCAATAAATCACCATACTTTCCTGTTAAACACAAAAGTGAAGCCCATACACATTGTACCCAAAGTGCCCATTCAGGCACACTAGCTGAGTTCAAATCTGCCGCTTTTTTTATAAATAAACCGTCTTTGGCCATAGTATAATAGACTCTAGCACCCGCCATAATCAACCCGTTGTTACAAGCAAATGTCGAAATCATTATCATCACAGCAATTATAATTGTTCCCATATCTCCGAAAGTATATTGAGAGGCCACAACTGCAACTCTATCGGATTTAGCTGTTGCAATTTCGTCAAGAGGAATTACTGCCAAATACATCAAATTAGTCAAAACGTAAATTATAGTAACTATAAAAGTTCCCAGAAATAAACTTAATCCAACATTACGCTTTGGATTTTTAATTTCTCCAGCAATAAATGTAACTCCATTCCAGGCATCGCTAGAAAATAAAGACCCAACCATAGCTGCAGAAATCCCTGTTAACAAAGCTGTTCCACCTATTGGTAACCACGAACCTGATTCGGTATTAAACGAACGCGTATTCCAAGCATCAGACCAATTAGCATTCCAAACTTCGGCTTTTGCAGCCAATAAAAATCCGAAGATGATCAACCCAAATAAAGACAAAATTTTAATAACTGTTA
>JAGNSF010000152.1 GCA_017988155.1 Flavobacterium sp.
AGTGTTTGGCTTAAGTGTTCTAAAGAAGCTCCTAGTGCTAAAAATTCTCCTAATGAATCCCAACGTAAGTAGCTTTCATCTGTAAATTGTTCCACATGTTTTGGAGCTGATCCACCAGCACCTGTTTCAAACAGTCCACCACCATTCATCAAAGGAACAATAGATAACATTTTAGCTGAAGTTCCCACTTCTAATATTGGGAACAAATCGGTTAAGTAATCACGTAATACGTTTCCAGTAACTGAGATTGTATCTAATCCTTTAATGATTCTTTCCAAAGTAGCTTTAGTTGCTGCTATTGGAGAAAGGATTTGAATATCTAAACCGGTTGTATCGTACTCTTTTAAGTATTTTTGAACTTTTACAATCAATTCTCTATCATGTGCTCTGTTTTCGTCTAGCCAGAAAATAGCTGGGGTGTTAGACAAACGTGCTCTGTTTACGGCTAGTTTAACCCAGTCTTGAATTGGAGCGTCTTTGGCTTGGCACATTCTAAAAATATCTTTGGCTTCAACAGTTTGTTCCATTAAAACATTTCCGTTAGTATCTACTACACGAACCACTCCGTCTGCTTGAATTTGGAATGTTTTGTCATGAGAACCATATTCTTCAGCTTTTTGAGCCATTAAACCTACGTTTGGAACACTTCCCATTGTAGTTGGATCAAAAGCACCATTTTGTTTACAAAAATCAATTGTTGCAGTATATACACCTGCATAACAACGGTCTGGAATAATAGCTACAGTATCTTGTTGTTTACCTGCTGCGTTCCACATTTGTCCCGAAGTACGAATCATAGCAGGCATAGAAGCATCTACAATTACATCTGATGGTACTTGAAGATTGGTTATTCCTTTTTCAGAATTTACCATGGCAATAGCAGGGCCGTTTGCAATGGCTTGATTGATGGCGGCTTCTACTTCGGCTTGTTGAGCGTGACCAGCAATTTTCGCATAGACATCTCCTAAACCATTTCTAGTATCGATATTTAATTCAGCAAATAAACTGGCATATTTTTCAAAAACGTCTTTGAAATATACTTCAACGATAGCTCCAAAGATAATTGGATCAGACACTTTCATCATAGTAGCTTTCAAGTGAACAGAAAGTAAAAGACCTTGTTCTTTAGCTTCTTTAATTGTTTTAGCTACAAAAGATTTTAAAGCATTCAGATTCATTACAGAGCTGTCAATGATTTCTCCTGCTTTTAATGGTGTACTTGCTTTTAAAACAGAAGTGCTTCCGTCTTTAGCTGCAAATTCTATTTTTACATCGGTTGCTTCAGCAATGGTTACTGATTTTTCACTTCCATAAAAATCACCCGATTCCATTGAAGCTACATGAGTTTTTGATGTTGATGACCAAGCTCCCATAGAGTGTGGATTGGCTTTGGCATAATTTTTTACTGCTTTTGGCGCTCTACGATCAGAGTTTCCTTCACGTAAAACTGGGTTTACAGCGGAACCTAATATTTTTGCGTATTTTGATTTTACATTTTTCTCTTCTTCATTTTGCGGATCTTCAGGAAAATCAGGCAATGCATATCCGTGAGATTGTAATTCAGCTATAGCTGATTTCAATTGTGGAACGGATGCAGAAACGTTAGGCAATTTAATGATGTTCGCCTCAGGAGTTGTAGCCAATTGACCTAATTCAGCTAAAGCATCTCCTGTTTTTTGGTTTTCTGCCAAATACTCTGGGAAATTAGCTAAAATTCTTCCAGCCAATGAAATATCTCTTGTTTCAATTTCAATGTCAGAAGTGCCAGTAAAGGCTTGAACGATAGGTAAAAAAGAATAAGTTGCTAACAACGGGGCTTCGTCTGTAAGCGTGTAAAAAATTTTGGATTTCTGTGCCATTATTTTGTATTTAAAATCTACTATTTTGATGTTTTGCTACTAAAACGATTGCGTAGTTTTTTTTAGCGGGGCAAATATAGGGAAATCAGATGTAAAAATATGCCTGATTACTAGATAAAAATGAATATTTAAAGGGATTAAACACCTTATTTGCAAATTGTTATTTTTAGGGTGGTAAAATTCCTAATTTAGGAATTTTAAGCTCATTTAATGACAAAAAAAAGTCCCAACAATGTGGGACTTTAATAAATTGAAGACAATATTAGAATCTTCTTTTATCTTTAATTTTTGCTTTTTTACCAGTAAGTTCTCTGAAGTAGAAAATTCTAGCTCTACGTACAGCACCTTTCTTATTGATTTCAATTTTTTGCAAAGCTGGTAAATTAACTGGAAAGATACGCTCTACTCCAATTGCTCCAGACATTTTACGGATGGTGAAAGTTTCTGTAGTTCCAGAACCTCTTCTTTGAATAACCACTCCTTTAAAGAACTGAGTTCTTGTTTTTTCACCCTCTTTAATTTCGTAGAAAACTGTGATAGTGTCTCCAGCTCCGAAATCAGGAAAATCTTTTCTTGTTACAAATTCGTCTTTAACGAATTTCATTAAATCTGCCATGATATTTTTAATTATGGTTTAATATAGAGCAACATTCACGGTTCTCGCCAGAGGTTGGTCTAATGCGGCTGCAAAAATACAACTTTTGTTTAAACCTGCAAGTTTTTTTAAACTAGAATTATTTTTAAAATAATGACTTATTTTTTTGTAATATTGAATAATTAAACCATTTTTATAATTGATTCTCCATCAAAATTCCCCCAAAATCTAATGAAAAAAATATCCCTGACGTTTTTAGTTTGCTTTTTTGTACAAATAAGTATTTCTCAGAATTTTAAAATTATTAATAACGAAGCAATACATTTTAATTTAAAACAAAAAAACGACATTATTGATTTTATAGTTATAGATACTAAACTAGATGTCAAAAAACCAATTTTTTTGTTTTGTCAAGGTTCATTGCCACTTCCTTTATTTGTTCAGCCGGAGAATGAAAAAATGTGGATGATAGGAGGCGGGATTACAAATTTTGATTACTTAAAAATAATAGAAAAGTATCATCTTATTGTAATTTCGATGCCTTATACACCAGTAGTTGTAGGTGAGAAAAATGTAAATGAATCCTATTGCTATGTTCCAGATGCAACTAAACCAGACCAATTTGTAGATGAGTATGTAAAAGCTGATTATTTAGAGAATTACGAAAAGAGAGCTAAGGCAGTTTTGAACTTTTTGCGAAAACAAAAGTGGGTTGATAATTCTAAACTCGTGGTGGCAGGACATTCCCAAGGGTCAAAAGTTGCAACATTAATTGCTTTTAATAATAAAAAGGTAACCCATTTAGGACTTTTTAGCTCGAATCCATTTGGTAGAATCGATCAATTGATTAGGGATTATAGAAAAAGTGCCGAGAAAAAAGAAATTACTTGGAAAGAGGCGGATGAAAAAATAGAACGTAAATACCAAATGTATATGGACAGTTATGATGAAAAAAAGTGCAAATCCGACCCTAATTTGTTAGCATGGAAATCTTTTTCCAGACCTCTAATTAATGATTGGGTACAAATTGAAGTCCCAACGTATTTAGCTTATGGCACTAATGATATTGCTTCAGATTTGTGCGACATAGTGCCTTTGTTTTATATCCAAAAAGGAAAAACTAATTTGACTTATAAGAGATATTTGAATTTAGAGCATAATTTTTATGAAGTAAAAGACGATGGAGAAGTAGATTACGATAAAGGGCATTGGGAGGATGTAATGAATGAATTTTTACAATGGACTTTAAAATAAAGATTTGAAAAATCAACTTGTAAATTAACATAGGTATTTTTTATCCCTCCAATAAATCCGGTCGTCTATTCTTTGTGTGTTCAAACGCCATATCCTCTCGCCATTGATCAATTTTGGCAAAGTTGCCGCTGGTTAATACTTCAGGCACTTTCCATCCTTTGTAATCTGCGGGACGAGTATAAATAGGTCCTGACAATAATCCGTCTTGAAAACTGTCGGTAAGGGCAGAGGTTTCATCACTCAAAACACCTGGAATTAAACGTATTAATGCATCTGATACAACTAAGGCGCCTAATTCTCCTCCGCTTAGTACATAATCGCCAATGGAAATTTCTTTGGTAATAAAATGATCACGCACACGTTGATCTACTCCTTTATAATGACCGCATAGGATGATAATGTTTTCGTACATGGACATGGTATTGGCCATTTTTTGATTCAGCGTTTCACCATCTGGCGACATATAAATGATTTCGTCATATTCTCGCTCACTTTTCAAATGGGTAATGCAAGCGTCGATGGGTTGCACCGTCATGACCATTCCAGCGCCACCGCCAAAAGGATAATCATCGACACTTTTTTGCTTATTTGTGGTATAATCACGTAAATTATGGATGTGGACCTCTACTAAACCTTTGTCAATTGCTCGTTTCATAATCGAAGCTTCAAAAGGGCTTCGTAATAATTCAGGAAGTACGGTGATGATGTCTATGCGCATTTTTATGGATACAAAGTTGGAAAGTGGTAAAGGTACAAAGTTTAAAGTACTTTTTATAATGAATGTGTTTTGTACAACTTGTCTTAGCGTGAGGGATGGAAGTGGCATCCTTTTTAGTCGGTCGAGGCACACGAGACCGCCTAAAAAGATAGAACGGACAGCCCGACCGGAGCGTTTGCGGAGGGCACGCCCAAGAAGTTTTTGTCATTTCTATATTATTGTTGTAATTTTGCACTTCAATAAAAATCAACAAAAATGGAAAACGGAATATACGCTAAATTCAACACCGCTAAAGGGTCGGTTGTAGTAAAATTAACACACGATTTAACGCCGGGAACGGTTGGTAACTTTGTGGCTTTGGCTGAAGGAAACTTAGAGAACAAAGTAAAACCACAAGGAACAAAATATTATGATGGATTAACATTTCACCGTGTGATTCCTGATTTTATGATTCAAGGAGGTTGTCCTCAAGGAACTGGAACAGGAGATGCGGGAT
>JAGNSF010000153.1 GCA_017988155.1 Flavobacterium sp.
GGCTTAATCATTAGTAATTTTGACAGCTTATTGATTTCCTTCCCGATGTGGATTTTTATATCGGTTTTGTGGGGTTACGGAATTTTTACCGCTATTAAAGGCGAAACGAAACCCATGCCGCTTTTAGGAATGTATTTCCAAAAATGGTTGTCTAATATCTCATAATACCATGAATTTATCTTTAGAATACCTCATCAGAGAACCCAAAATAAAAAAGGATTCCAATCCACTTTTACTTTTATTACATGGATACGGCAGCAATGAAGCCGATTTGTTTTCATTCGCCTCTGAACTTCCTGATGACTATTATGTGATTTCGGCACGTGCACCTTACGATTTACAATATGGAAGTTATGCTTGGTATGCCATTAATTTTGATGCCGACGAAAATAAATTCTCCGACAACGAACAAGCCAAAATTTCTAGAGATTTGATTGGTACTTTTATTGATGAAGTAATAGAAAACTATCCTATTGAATCTAAAAATATTACTTTGATTGGCTTTAGCCAAGGAGCGATTTTGAGTTATGGAGTGGCACTTTCTAACCCTCAAAAAATTAAAAATGTAATTGGATTGAGCGGCTATGTAAGCGAACCTATTTTAAAAGATGGATTTGAGAAAAACGACTTTTCTACTTTAGGAATTTTTGCCTCTCATGGAACTGTAGACCAAGTGATACCAATAGAATGGGCAAGAAAATCAGATGTGTTTTTGACTCAATTAAACTTGGCTCATACTTACAAAGAATACCCAATAGGACACGGGATTTCGCCTCAAGTATTTTTTGATTTTAAGAATTGGCTAGAAGCACAATCTTAATATAAATCGTTTTATTTTTGATATAAAAGCGACTGATTTACTTCAAAAGAAATTGTTTCATCTTCATTTACGAAATATTTCAATAGTACTTCACCCCAAATTTCGCCATCACTAAAATCAGCGATAATCCAACGGTGATTCAAGATTTTGATTTTATTAATGATGAATTTATTCGCTCCAATTTGGTCTTGACCTGTGTATGGATTTCCTTTAGAGTTGGAATTGTAATCCAATAACTTTTCTGTAACTACTGGAATTAACTTCTCGTATTGAATCGTCTTTTGAGCACTTTGATTCTCAAAATAATTCTGTGCGTTTTCATTTTTGGCTAAAGAAAAATAATCCGCATCTACCAATTGATTAGAAACCGAAGACAAACTATCTTTCAATTTAGTAATTTTCTTTTCAGAACGCTTTTGCTCAAATTTTAATTCGCTATTCAAAAAAACATAGGTAAACAAAGTAGTCAAAGCGAAAAGTATCGTTAAATAAAGAAGTAAGGAACGTTTCATAAGTAAAATTATATGGTGATTTCTAAATTATCATAGGCCAAGAAAACATTTTCAGGAAGTCTATTTTGAACTTCTTCATGAAAACCTAAATGATGACTAATGTGCGTCAAATACGCTTTTTCAGGTTGGATCAAAGTTATAAAATCTAAGGCTTCTTGCAAATTAAAATGAGTTTGGTGTGGTTCTTCACGTAAAGCATTTACGACCAAAACCTTAAGTCCTTTAAGTTTTTGAATCTCAATATTTTCAATCGTTTTTACATCAGTTAAATATGCAAAATCATCGATGCGATAGCCAAATACTTGCAAATCGCCGTGCATCACATTAATAGGAATTGCCGTTTTATTTCCAACGGCAAAAGGATAATTATTTTGCACTTCAAAAGTAGCAACTGAGGGCGCTCCGGGATATTTATTTACTGTTTCAAACACATAATCAAAGCGTCGTTGCAAATTTTCTATTACACGTTGGTGCGCATAAATTGGCATTGGTCCTTGACGAAAATTAAAGGGACGAATGTCATCTATGCCCGCAGTATGGTCAGCATGTTCGTGAGTAAATAAAATTCCATCAATTTTTTGACAATTGGAAACCAACATTTGTTGTCTAAAATCTGGTCCACAATCAAATACAAAAGAATGATTTTCCCATGAAACCCATGCGGAAACTCGTAAGCGTTTGTCTTTTGTGTCAAGACTTTTACATACAGGATGATCGCTCCCAACAATTGGAATTCCTTGCGAAGTACCGGTACCTAAAAAATATACTTTCAAGAGTAGTTTTTATTTAGAATTGGTTTCAAATTAGAATCCGTTTTAGTTACTATCAATACCAAAAAAATCAGGATTCAAAAATAGTAATTCTGCATTTGATTGCACTAAAAATACGATTCAAATAATAATCGCATTAGGATGTCATTTTTTTACAAAAATAAGGTTAAATAGCTTTCATCAAACCGCTAATTTGTTAACTTTGTAACATAAAAGCACTTTTGATATAAATAATGTATACCAAAAAAATAAAACTCAAGGGAGATAAGGTAATGGAGCAAATTCCTTCTATAAAGGACAAAGCGCTTCGTATCAACCTCAATGAACATATTTACGGAACTTTTGCTGAAATTGGCGCCGGGCAAGAAACGGTTAGACACTTTTTTAGAGCAGGAGGTTCATCCGGAACTATCGCAAAAGCAATGTCTGCATACGACAAGGACTTTAGTGATGCTGTTTATGGCATTGAAGAAGATGGTCGCTACGTAACCGAAAGCCGATTAAAAAAGATGCTCTCTCACGAAGTGAGTTTGATTGAAAAGCGTTTGAGTAGGGACAAACACCCCAACAAAATGTTTTTTAGCTATGCCAATACAGTTGCAACTATAGATTTTGCAAAACAATTCAAAGGACATGGTTGGGTTGGAATCAGTTTCCAAATTGAACCTGACGAAGCTTACAACGAAATCATCTTACACATTCGTTTCAAAGAAACCGATTCCAGATTGCAACAAGAAACCCTAGGAATTCTTGGAGTTAACTTAATTTACGGGGCCTATTACAAATACAACGACCCTAAAAAGTTATTGCGTTATTTGTACGACCACTTAGACAAAGACCAATTAGAAATAGACACCATCAACTTCTCTGGACCACGTTTTGCAGATGTTGATAACCGTTTGATGAGTTTGCAATTGGTTAAAAACGGAATGACAGATGCCGTAATGTTCAACCCTGAAGGTAAAAACATCTTACCTGCGGCGATTTTATATAAGAAAAATTTATTGGCCTTTAGAGGTAGTTTCCGACCAGTAACAAAGGTAAACATGGATATGTACGAGAAATCGTTAAAAATGTTCCTGGAAGAAAATAAGGTTGAAAAAGACAATACGCTTGTGGTTTTTGAGATTACCTTATCCAACTTACGTTCTGATGGAGAAATTGACGAAAGAGATTTTATGGATCGTGCCGAATTACTTTGTTCATTAGGTCAAACGGTAATGATTTCGAATTTCCAAGAGTACTACAAAGTAGTTGAATATTTCGCTAATTACACCAAAGCCCGTATGGGATTGGCAATGGGTGTGAATAACTTAGTTGACATCTTTGACGAGAAATACTACCGCCACTTGAGTGGAGGAATCTTAGAAGCCTTTGGTAAACTATTCTACCGCGACATGAAAGTATTCTTGTACCCAATGTTAGGAGAAAATGGAGAAATCATTACTTCTGAAAACTTGAAAGTACATCCTCGAATGAAAGAATTGTATAAATTCTTTAAATTCAATGGTAAAGTAATTGATATCGAAGATTATAATCCTGAAATATTAGAAGTATTCTCTCGAGAAGTACTAAAAATGATAAGTCAAGGAAAAGACGGCTGGGAACCAATGCTACCAACTGGTGTGGCTGAAATCATCAAAGAACATCACTTGTTTGGCTATGAACCGAGTAAATTTTTGAAAGAAGTATAAAACAAAAAAATCCCCAACTAAAATAGTTGGGGATTTTTTTATTATTGAATTACTTCAAAATCTGAGCGGCGTGTGCTTTGGTCTTAACATCAGAAATCACATCTTCGATAATTCCATTTTCGTCAATAACAAAAGTCGTTCTGTGAATTCCATCGTATTCTTTACCCATGAATTTCTTTGGTCCCCAAACTCCAAAAGCTTGAATTACTGATTTGTCTTCGTCAGCCAATAATGGAAAAGGGAAATCGTATTTTTCTTTAAATTTGGCTTGCGCTTTTTGCGCATCAGCACTAACACCTAAAAGCTCATAATTATTAGCCTGAAAGCGTTCGGAATTATCTCTTAGATCACAAGCTTCTGCAGTACAACCTGGAGTGTTTGCTTTTGGATAAAAGAAAACTACTAGTTTTTTACCTTTATAATCTGATAATTGATGTGGTTTTCCATCTTGATCTACTCCTGAAAACTTTGGTGCTGGATCTCCTATTTTTAATGTTGTCATAAATTCTATTTTGAATAATTGAAATTGTGCTATTTTTACAAGAATAAATATACAAAAATGAACAAACAGGAACGGGTAACATTTGTTATAAATACGTTAAAAGAATTGTATCCTACGATTCCAATTCCTTTAGATCACAAAGATCCATATACATTATTGATTGCAGTTTTACTTTCGGCACAATGCACAGATGTTCGGGTAAACCAAATTACACCTCTTCTATTTGCAAAAGCAGATAACCCTTTCGATATGGTAAAATTAACCGTAGAGGAAATCAAAGAAATTATTCGTCCCTGCGGCTTATCGCCAATGAAATCTAAAGGCATTTATGGTTTATCGCACATTCTAATCGAAAAACATAACGGACAAGTCCCTCAAAGTTTTGAAGCTTTAGAAGAGCTACCAGCCGTGGGTCACAAAACAGCAAGTGTTGTCATGTCACAAGCTTTTGGTGTACCAGCTTTTCCTGTAGATACACACATCCATCGATTGATGTATCGTTGGAATTTAACCAATGGAAAAAATGTGGTCCAGACTGAAAAAGATGCTAAACGTATTTTCCCTGAGGAATTATGGAACGAA
>JAGNSF010000154.1 GCA_017988155.1 Flavobacterium sp.
ATATTGTCCATGCTGGTTGCTTCGTCTTCCAAAGGATCGATGAATTCAAATACAATATTGGAATTATAGCCTTGAAATTCTTCTAGCATTTGGCGCGTTTCCAATTGCAATCGTTTGAATTCAGCAGGTAATTCTCCTTGCATATACACTTTGATGTACAATGGATTGTTAACCTTTTCAATAATGTGTAACGAAGTAGGAGAGAGGGTATATCTTTTGTCTTTGGTTAAATCAAATCGAAAGAAAAAGAAACTTCCAATGGTATTTAAAATCAATAGTAGTACTATAGTTATTCCTACTGATTTCAGCCTGTTTTTAGTTGCAGTATTCATTAGGATTGAAACGATTTTAATTGGTTAACAGTCAAAGAAAGAAAAACCACAATGATACTTGAAAAATAGAGAATATCTCGAGTGTCCAACACGCCGCGGCTCATACTTTTATAATGATCTTGCATCCCTAAGTAAGCAATTGTATTTGAAATATCAGGAAAAACCGAAGCTAAACCTTCAAAACCAAAAAAGAACAAAAAACATAAAAATACCGCGACTATAAAAGCCACAATTTGATTGTCTGAAAGTGTCGAGGTAAAAATTCCGATTGCAGCATAAGCACCTATTAGGAAAAGCAATCCAAAATACGATCCTAAAGTACTGCCCATATCGATATTTCCTTCGGGCATTCCTAAACTAGAAATGGCTTCTACATAGATAAATGTAGGAACAATTGCCATACCAATTAGAAGGGTTGCTCCGATGAATTTGCCAGAGACAATTTCCCAAACACTCAAGGGTTTGGTTAGTAATAATTCTAAAGTTCCTTGTTTTTTTTCATCTGAAAAACTGCGCATCGTTACCGCTGGAATTAAGAAAATCAGAATCCAAGGTGAAAATGTGAAAAACGGAGTCAAATCAGCAAACCCTGAGTTTAAAATATTGTAATCGCCTTCGAAAACCCAAAGAAAAAGTCCGTTTAAAATAAGAAAAATAGCAATCACCAAATAACCTATTGGTGAGCCAAAGAACGATTTTATTTCACGTAATACTATTGATTTCATATTGACATTGCGAGTGATTCATACTGTCATTGCGAGGAACGAAGCAATCTTAAACTCTTTATTATTTTATACTAAACTAGCTAATTTATCGACACTCCAAGCTTCTGGTTTGCCATTGAATAATTTCTTAGTAAAATCCCAAACTTCATTAAAAAACGCTGATTTTCTATAGTTTTCCAAATCTTCTTCGCTTTCCCAATAACTGTAAGTAAAGAAAATCGATGCATTGTTTTTGTCTTGATACAATTCTAATAAACGATTTCCTGGGAAATTTCGTATTTGATCCTTAACCAATTCAAAATTTTCTAGAAACGCAGGAATATTTTCCTCGTGAAAACTCAATTTTACGATGCGTATCAACATAGCCGAATTAATTTTTAAATTGAATTAGTACAACGTCTCTGTAACTCAAACCAAGTAAACTACTTGCAGAACCAATTTTTGAAGGATTACTTCTAAAAATGGCAATTTCTAAAAAACCAGCTTCGTTAAAAAGAGCTAATTTTTCGCCCTCATAATTCTTTATGGCATATTTTTCATTGGTTGCAATAGAAGAATAGTTAGGTAAAATAGTTTTGATATTTTTAGTTTTCATGACAATTTCATAAGGCCTTCCTTTGGCAACATCTAGAAATTGTTTTTTTGAAATATTGGTCACCACATTACCAAAATGATCGATGTAAATCACATTCCCTTTGATCGAGTTGAAGTCGTTAGCCACAGTCGCTTGTAATCCTGTTACTGCTTTTAATTGGGTAATTTCTTTACCAATTACATTCAGTAAACCACCTTTAGATAAATGGCAGGCTACTTTTACAAATACATCCAAATCAGTCGCATCGTTATGCAGACGATCGTGAATAGTAATAGCCACCATTTTTTGAGGAACCACTTTTTGCGTAAGCATACTCAAAATACCATTATCAGCACCAATGAAGTACTGATCGTTCCATTGGATGGCAATGTGTTGGTTTTCTTTGTTGCGCTCACTATCCACACCAATAATATGTACAGTTCCTTTTGGAAAACTGCTGTAAGCAGCTCCAATAATATAACTGGCTTCAAGTATATTGAATGGATCGATGTCGTGTGAAATATCAATAATAGTAATTTCAGGATATTCAGAAATAATTTTCCCTTTAAGAGCACCCACAAAGTGATCTTTCAAGCCGTAATCGGTAGTAAGGGTAATTATTGACATAATTTTGTTTATAAGTATTGGGGTTGGGTAAGCCTAATTTTCATTAAATTTGAGAATTGCAAAGCTAACAATAGTAAATTCAAAAACGAAATAAAGAAAAATATTTTCTAATTTGAATCTTTAATTATTTTAGACGGGCTCAAGATGAATTAATCTACTAAATACTACCACTTTTGAACGAAAGAATAATTGAATTGGTTGACATCGCTCCAAAGGAATTTTGGGGAGACCAAGATGCTCATTTGGAAACCATAAAAAAATACTATCCTAAATTAAAAATAGTTGCTCGTGGGACTACGCTTAAAGCGTTTGGCGAAAAAGAAGTTTTAGACGAGTTTGAAAAACGATTCCAACGTTTGATGTTGCATTTTAGTCGCTACAACAATATCGATGTCAATGTAATTGAGCGAGTGATTCTAGGCGATGGTCAGGATGAGCGAAAAATCCAAGGACACGACAAAATATTAGTTCATGGTGTAGGCGGAAAATTGATTAAAGCTTTGACTCCAAATCAACAATTACTCGTTGATACCTTACTGAAAAACGATATGGTTTTTGCTGTTGGACCTGCGGGAACTGGTAAAACATACACTGGTGTGGCGATGGCGGTAAAAGCCTTGAAAGAAAAAGAAGTGAAGCGAATTATTCTAACTCGCCCAGCAGTTGAAGCCGGAGAAAATCTCGGTTTTTTACCCGGAGATATGAAGGAAAAACTAGACCCGTACATGCAGCCTTTGTATGATGCGTTGCGTGACATGCTGCCTAGTGAAAAAATTGAAGATTATATTTTGAAAGGAATCATTCAAATTGCACCTTTAGCCTTCATGCGCGGACGAACATTGGATAATGCGTTTGTTATTCTAGACGAAGCACAAAACACGACCCATTCCCAAATGAAAATGTTTTTGACCCGTATGGGGAAAAATGCCAAGTTCATGATTACGGGAGATCCTGGGCAAGTCGATTTGCCTCGCCGAACCATTTCAGGTTTAAAAGAAGCGCTTTTGGTTTTGAAAGATGTGGAAGGTATTGGAATCATTTACTTGGATGATAAAGATGTCGTGCGCCACCGATTGGTTAAAAAAGTAATTGAGGCCTATAAAAAAATAGAGAATAACGATTAATTAAGTCGAAGCAGTTATACAATGATTAGAGAAAATTGTAAGGTTATTATTAGTGACTTGGATGGTACTTTATTAAATCAACATCACGTAATTTCCGATTACACAAGATCTGTTTTTCAAGAATTACATCAACAAAATTACTTAATTGTTGTGGCTACAGGTCGCCATCATTTAGATGCAATCCCTTTGGTCGAAAGACTAGGAGTTCCGTTGTATTTAGTCACTTCTAATGGTGCAAGAATCCATTCGCCTGAAAAAGAATTGCTTTTTTCAATTAACATGGATAGCCAAACCGTAAAATCAATTTTGGATTTGGATATTGATCCAGATATTACCACTGTTTTGTTTAAGGAAGAGGTGTGGCAAACCAACATCCACAATGAAAAATTGAATAGTTTTTCTAAAGAAGTAACGTATCATCGCGAATTAGTTAATTTTGGAGAGTTAGAGGATTTTGAAGCGATTAAAATTTTCTTTACGCATGAAAATCAAGAGAAATTAATTGCGGTTCGTGATTTGATTTTAGAACATCACCCAGATTCATTTAACCATGCTTTTAGTCTTCCAATTTGTCTTGAATTTATGGATAAAGCGGTAGACAAAAGCCATGCTATTGCTAAAATTCTGGAGAAAGAGAATTTAGATTTTAGCCATGCGGTTTCTTTTGGCGACGGATTTAATGACGAACTAATGCTTGTTACCACCGGAAAAGGATTGATTATGGGCAACGCTCCCGAATCTTTAAAAAATAAATTATCTCACTTAGAAGTAATTGCTACCAATCATGAAGATGGAGTGGCAAAATACCTTTCAGAGACAGTATTGAACTATTAATAAAACAAACCAAATTACTATGAAAAATAAAATAGTATTACTTATTTGTATTTTGTTTTCTTCTTTTTTTCAAGCACAAACATTGAAAATGGAAGAGATTATGAAGGGGAATGATTTTATTGGAAATCTTCCTGAAAACGAACGTTGGTCTTTGGATGGAACCACAATTTATTTTGATTGGAATCCAAATAAAGAATGGGGCAATTCGACTTATTTCTGGAAGAAAGGAATGAAGGCTCCTCAAAAAGCTTCCAAAGAAGAAGCTAAATTTTCGAAGCTAAGAATGCTTCAAAAAGAGGGGACAGGATTCTATTATTTTGTAGACAAAGGACAACTTTTTTCCTATTCGATTAAAGACAAAAAAACACAAAAGATATACCAGCATAGTGTACCGGTTTCTTCTCTTCAAATCGGTAAAGAACTAGGCGTTCTATTTTTCAAACAAAGCGACAACCTATTTAAATTCGATACAAAACTAGGTTCGTTAGTTCAGTTGACTAATTTCAGAAAAGGGAAATCAGATGATAAACCAAAAGAAAAAGAGTCTTTCCTGAAAGAACAACAAAAAGAATTGTTTCAGTTTGTTAGAGACCAAGA
>JAGNSF010000155.1 GCA_017988155.1 Flavobacterium sp.
TAAATTTTTAAACAATGGCTGATATTAAAGCATTCGCAGAGCAATTAGTAAACTTAACTGTTAAAGAAGTTAATGAACTTGCTGACATTTTAAAAACTGAATACGGTATCGAACCGGCTGCTGCTGCTGTTGCAGTTGCTGCTGCTCCAGGTGCTGGTGGTGGTGCTGCTGCTGAAGAGAAAACATCTTTTGATGTAATCTTGAAAGATGGTGGTGCACAAAAATTAGGTGTCGTTAAAGTAGTAAAAGAAATCACAGGTCTTGGCTTAAAAGAAGCTAAAGATTTAGTGGATGGTGCTCCAAAAGCTATCAAAGAAGGTGTTTCTAAAGATGAAGCTGAGTCAATCAAAGCTAAATTAGAAGAAGCTGGCGCATCAATTGAATTGAAGTAATTCACTCAAAATCAAATCATTAAAGTGTCCGGTGGTTATTAAAATTACCGTGACACTTTTTACTGTTTTTATAAATTTTAATAAGATTACATGTCTAAAAAAACAGATAAAATTGCTCAACAAACTGAAGGTAGAATCAATTTCAGTAAAATTAGCCATCCTTATGATTATCCAAATTTATTGGATATACAGGTAAAATCATTTCAGGAGTTCCTGCAATTAGAAACAACTCCCGACAAACGTTCAAAAGAAGGTTTGTATAAAGTGTTTTCTGAAAACTTTCCAATTACCGATGCAAGAAATATCTTCTTGCTAGAATTTTTGGATTATTATGTAGATCCACCTCGTTATAATATCGACGAGTGTATTGAAAGAGGTCTAACTTATAGCGTACCTTTGAAAGCAAAGTTGCGTTTATCTTGTAACGATGAGGAACATATCGATTTCCAAACAATCGTTCAAGATGTATTCTTAGGAAATATTCCGTATATGACGGATAAAGGTACTTTTATTATTAATGGAGCAGAACGTGTTGTCGTTTCTCAATTACATCGTTCACCAGGAGTATTCTTTGGTATGAGCTACCACCCAAATGGAACTAAAATATTCTCTGCAAGAGTAATTCCGTTTAAAGGAGCTTGGATGGAGTTTGCCACAGACATTAATAATGTAATGTATGCATATATTGACCGTAAAAAGAAATTCCCGGTTACTACATTATTACGTGCTATCGGTTTCGACTCTGATAAAGATATTTTAAAATTATTTGATTTATCAGATGAAATTGATGTCAATAAAAAATCATTAGAAAAAAATATTGGTCGTCGCTTAGCCGCTCGTGTGCTTAAATCTTGGATGGAAGACTTCGTAGATGAAGATACCGGTGAGGTAGTTTCTATCGAACGTAACGAAGTTATCTTAGAGCGCGATACTTACTTAGATGAAGATAATATCCAGTTGATTTTAGAAACAGGATTGAAAACAATCATCTTGCAAAAAGAAAGTACAGAACAAGACTATTCTATTATATTTAATACCTTACAAAAAGATACTTCTAACTCAGAAATAGAAGCATTGAAACATATTTATCGCCAATTGCGTGGTTCAGATCCACCAGATGATGAAACCGCTCGTGGTATTATAGAAAAATTATTTTTCTCCGACAAACGATATGACTTAGGTTTTGTAGGTAGATATAAAATCAATAAAAAATTAGGTTTAGATATCGATCCTCAAAATATCGTGTTAACGAAAGAGGACATCGTTTCTATCGTTAAGTACCTTATTCGTTTAGTAAATCAAAGAGCAGAAATTGACGATATCGATCATTTAAGTAATCGTCGTGTTCGTACAGTAGGAGAGCAGTTATTTGCTCAGTTCGGTGTTGGTTTAGCACGTATGGCGCGTACCATTCGTGAACGTATGAATGTGCGTGACAATGAAGTATTTACTCCAATTGACTTAATTAATGCGAGAACATTGTCGTCAGTAATTAATTCATTTTTTGGAACATCGCAATTATCCCAATTTTTAGATCAAACCAATCCACTTTCTGAAATTACTCATAAACGTCGTATTTCAGCCTTAGGACCTGGAGGTCTTTCTCGTGAAAGAGCTGGTTTTGAGGTGCGTGACGTTCATTATTCTCATTACGGTCGTTTATGTACAATTGAAACACCAGAAGGACCAAATATCGGTTTGATTTCTACACTTTGCGTACATGCAAAAGTGAATGAAATGGGCTTTATTGAAACACCTTACCGCAAAGTATCTAAAGGTAAAGTAGAGAGTAAATTTGAGTTTTTAACGGCAGAAGAAGAAGATGAAAGAACTATTGCTCAATCGAATATTGGATTAGATGACAAAGGCGCATTTATAGATAAAAAAATTAAATGTCGTTTTCAAGGAGATTTCCCTATTATTGATATGGATACAGATGAAGCCGGTGATATTCAAAATATGGATGTTGCTCCCAATCAGATTGTGGGTGTTTCTGCTTCATTAATTCCATTCTTAGAAAACGATGATGCGAACCGTGCATTAATGGGCTCAAACATGCAACGTCAAGCAGTTCCGTTAATGCGTTGTGAATCGCCAATTGTAGGAACCGGTATTGAAGCACGTGTAGCTTCTGACTCGAACGTACTAATCAACGCAGAACGCTCAGGTGTAGTTGAATATGTAGATGCAAATGAAATTCACGTTCGTTTCGACAGAACTGAAAATGAAAAATTAGTTAGTTTTGAAGAGGATGTAAGAGTTTATAAATTAACTAAATATGCACGTACCAACCAGGCTACCTGTATCAACTTGCGTCCTATTGTAATAAAAGGACAAAAAGTTTCTAAAGGACAAATTCTTTGCGAAGGATATGCTACTCAAAATGGTGAATTAGCATTAGGTAAAAACTTATTAGTAGCCTTTATGCCTTGGAAAGGATTTAACTTTGAGGATGCGATTGTTATTAATGAAAAAGTAGTCCGTGAGGATATCTTTACTTCTATTCATATTGAAGAATATGAAATGGATGTACGTGATACTAAACTAGGCGAAGAAGAATTAACCAACGATATTCCAAATGTAAGTGAAGATGCAACTCGTAATTTAGATGAAAATGGAATTATTCGTATCGGTGCAAAAATTAAAGAAGGCGATATCTTAATTGGAAAAATTACTCCAAAAGGGGAAACGGATCCAACACCGGAAGAAAAATTATTACGTGCTATCTTTGGGGATAAAGCTGGTGATGTAAAAGATGCGTCCTACAAAGCACCACCATCCACAGAAGGTATTGTAGTTACTACTAAATTATTCCAAAAAGCAAAGAAAGACAAAAACTCTAAAGTTAGAGAGAAAGCTGAATTGGAAAAAGCAGAAAAAGTCCATATCCAAAACTTAGAAGAAATCAAGAAAACTTTGGTTGCTAAGTTGATGCAATTAGTGGGCGGAAAAACCACTTCAGGCATTAAAAATATATTTGGAGAAGAAGCAGTACCAAAAGGTACTAAATTTTCAGAAAAATTATTAGGAGGATTAAATTACCAAAATTTAGATGCCGCTGATTGGACGAAAGAAGAAGAAACAAATGAATTAATTAAACGCTTAATTCACAATTTCAACATTAAGTTTAATGAAGAGAAAGGCCGTTTCTTGCGTGATAAATATGCGATTACGGTTGGAGATGAATTGCCATCTGGTGTATTAAAATTAGCAAAAGTTTATATCGCTCAAAAACGTAAATTAAGAGTAGGAGATAAGATGGCTGGTCGTCATGGTAATAAAGGTATCGTAGCGAAAATTGTTCGTCAAGAAGATATGCCTTTCTTAGAAGACGGAACACCGGTTGATGTAGTATTAAATCCATTAGGTGTACCATCTCGTATGAACATCGGTCAGATTTATGAAACCGTATTAGGTTGGGCAGGCAAAGAATTAGGTGTGAAATTTGCAACTCCAATTTTTGATGGCGCAAATGTTGATGAAATTGAACATTACATTGAAGAAGCGGGCTTGCCACGTTTAGGAAGTACTTATTTGTATGATGGAGAAACAGGCCAACGTTTCGACCAAAAAACGACCGTAGGTGTTATCTACATGATTAAGTTATCTCACATGGTAGATGATAAGATGCATGCTCGTTCAATAGGGCCTTACTCACTCATAACACAACAACCATTAGGTGGTAAAGCACAATTTGGTGGTCAGCGCTTAGGAGAGATGGAAGTTTGGGCATTAGAAGCTTATGGTGCATCTAACATCTTACAAGAATTATTAACTGTGAAATCAGATGATATTCAGGGAAGAGCGAAAGCGTATGAAGCCATAGTAAAAGGTGATAATTTACCTATTCCGGGTATTCCTGAATCCTTCAATGTATTAGTACATGAATTAAGAGGTCTTGCATTGGATTTGGATTTTGACGAATAGTTTTAGATTCAATTTTATAAACAACGCCACTCATTTTGAGTGGCGTTTTAAATTAGTCTTTTGAAGTAATAAAGTGGTTCTAATGTCATTCCTAAAGCCGTTGTTCGTGTCCTCACGAACAACATTCTTATTAGTTATATGGTTCGTGTTGACACGAACCATTGCCGAAGTAAGTCCAAAGCTGTCGCAAGTTTGAGGCATAGCAATAGCGTAGGAAACTTGTGACGATAAATAAAGCAAGTTTGTAACTAATTAAATAAAAAGTTCTACTCCAAAGCTGTCGCAAGTTTGAGGCATAGCAATAGCGTAGGAAACTTGTGACGATAAATAAAGCAAGTTTGTAACTAATTAAATAAAAAGTTCTACTCCAAAGCTGTCGCAAGTTTGAGGCATAGCAATAGCGTAGGAAACTTGTGACGATAAATAAAGCAAGTTTGTAACTAATTAAATAAAAAGTTCTACTCCAAAGCTGTCGCAAGTTTGAGGCATAGCA
>JAGNSF010000010.1 GCA_017988155.1 Flavobacterium sp.
CCTATCCAAGAACTAATTGATACTATTGAAGATAAAAATAGTGCCATTTTAATTCCTGGTGGTGGTAACTCCTATGAAGCAGAATACTTACTACGTCAAGGTTTTACCAATATAACTGTAATTGACATTGCGCCCACTTTAATAGAAGTACTACAACAAAAATTTGTCAATCACCCAAATGTCAAAATCATTTTAGGCGACTTCTTTGAACACCAAGGACAATACGACTGGATCATTGAACAAACTTTTTTCTGTGCGCTTCCGCCAACGATGCGACCAAAATACGTTTGGAAAATGCACCAATTGTTAGCGCCTAAAGGAAAAATTGCGGGATTGTTGTTTAATCGCGAATTTGAAGAAGGACCTCCTTTTGGTGGCAATAAAGTGGAATATATCAATTTATTTTCAGGCGCTTTTACTATTCTAAAAATGGACGTTTGTACCAATTCGGTTGTGCCAAGAGCCAATTCAGAATTGTTTATTGAATTAGAAAAAAACACCGCTACCGAAGTTCGTTTATACACATTTGAAGGCATCACTTGTAGCGGTTGTAAAGCAACTGTTTCTGAAAAATTGGCATCATTAGACACCGTTTTAAATGTTAATATGAATTCCAATTTTAGCGAAGTAGTAATTACTAGTACAGAAGAAGTAGCGCATAAAAAACTACAAGACACGGTTTCCTATGATGAAAAATATAAAATTATAAAAGCGAATTACTAAACTATGAAAAACTTACTTTTAACCAATTGGCATTTAATGCGCTGGGTACGTTTGGCTTTTGCCATTTTTCTTTTCAGTCAAGCCTATATTTTGAGAGAATGGGGATTTGTGGCTTTTGGAGCCTTCTTCTTGATCCAAGTAGTGTTTAATATGGGTTGCGGACCTAATGGTTGTGCTGTACCCAATTCAAAAAAATAAATTATGGGAAATTTTAATCAAATTATTCAATCAGACAAACCAGTATTAGTAGACTTTTTTGCTACATGGTGCGGGCCTTGCCAAATGTTAGGCCCTATTTTAACTGAGGTAAAAACCAATTTAGGCGAACGCATCTCCATCATCAAAATTGATGTCGATAAAAACCAAGCCGTAGCTGCTCAATATCAAGTTCGCGGAGTGCCAACCATGATTTTATTTCAAAATGGTAAACAATTATGGCGACAATCAGGGGTGCTTTCTAAAGAAGACCTAATAAAAGTAATCCTTGAAAAAAGCAACTAATGACTAAGAAAGCCTTACTCCTAACCGGTATCGGAATTGCCATTGGCGCCCTTGCCGGTTATGCTTATTATTTTTATGTAGGTTGTGCTTCTGGTACTTGTGCTATTACTTCAAAACCACTCAACTCCACACTCTATGGAGCACTTATGGGCGGATTAATTTTCAATATGTTTGTGAAGGAGACTAAGAAGTAACTACAACCTCCCCTTCAACTCCAGCGCATCAATATCACTGTGCGAAGCATCATAGACTGATTTTCCTTCTTTAATCAAAAGCAATTGCGGTGATTGGTGGTAGACATCAAAACGAGTCGCAATTTCCTGCGAGATATCCCTGTGGTTTAATAAGTCTAGAAAATACGGAGTTACACTGCCTTCCAAATCAAATTCATTCTCAAATTGTTTCAACGCCATGCGACTAATACTACAACGCGTACTGTGTTTAAAAATCGCTACCGATTGCTGGTGAGACAATTCCATAATCTCGTTCAATTGTCCCAAATCAGTCAAAGGAATCCAATTGATTTTGGATGCATTGGTATTTTTGTTTTCTGAATCTCCAAAAATAGAAGTAAATAAAGTCATTTTGTCGGTTTTTAAGTCATTTTGTCGGTCGTAAACCCTTGATATACGTCAAATTGTCGTAAATTTAGGTATGGAACAAGAATTGACGAATTTTCTTCAAAGTTAATTATTTAACCCCAAATACGACTTTAAAAAAAGACAAAAATGAACATCAATAAATTTACCACCAAATCGCAAGAGGCCATCCAACTTTCGCAACAAATCGCGCAAGGATTGGGTCAGCAACAAATCGAAAACGAGCATATTTTCAAAGCGCTTTTAGAAGTCGATGAAAATGTAACGCCTTTTCTATTAAAAAAACTAAACGTGAATGTGGCGCTTTTCAAACAAATTTTGGAAAGTACCATTCAAAATTTTCCAAAAGTTTCGGGTGGCGATATTATGTTATCCAGAACAGCTAACGCTACTTTGAACGAAGCTGAAATCTTGGCTGGAAAAATGAACGACGAATTTGTTTCGGTTGAACATTTGGTATTGGCAATTTTTGGTTCCAAAAGTAAAATTGCCCAAATTTTAAAAGACCAAGGCGTAACCGAAAAAGGACTAAAAGCGGCTATTGAAGAAATGAGAAAAGGAGAAAGAGTTACCTCTGCCTCTGCCGAAGAAACCTACAACGCCTTAAACAAATATGCCAAAAACCTGAACGATTTAGCCCGAAGCGGCAAATTAGATCCTGTTATTGGTCGTGATGAAGAAATTCGTCGTGTGTTGCAAATTCTAACCCGTAGAACCAAAAACAACCCAATGCTTGTGGGCGAACCTGGTGTGGGAAAAACTGCTATTGCAGAGGGATTAGCGCACCGAATTGTAGATGGTGACGTACCTGAAAATCTTAAAGATAAAATTATCTTCTCTCTTGACATGGGTGCTTTGATTGCGGGTGCTAAATACAAAGGTGAATTTGAAGAACGTTTAAAATCAGTGGTAAAAGAAGTTACTGCTGCCGACGGTGACATTGTACTTTTCATTGACGAAATTCACACTTTAGTAGGCGCTGGCGGTGGCGAAGGAGCTATGGATGCCGCTAATATTCTTAAACCAGCTTTGGCGCGTGGCGAATTGCGTGCGATTGGTGCAACTACTTTGGACGAATACCAAAAATATTTTGAAAAAGACAAAGCGCTAGAAAGACGTTTCCAAAAGGTAATCGTAGAAGAACCCGATACCGAAAGTGCGATTTCTATCTTGCGTGGGATCAAAGAAAAATACGAAACCCACCACAAAGTGCAAATCAAAGACGAAGCTATTATTGCTGCTGTAGAATTATCACAGCGTTATATTACCAATCGTTTTTTACCTGATAAAGCCATCGATTTAATGGACGAAGCGGCTTCTAAATTGCGAATGGAAATCAATTCAAAACCCGAAGAATTGGACGTTTTGGATCGAAAAATTATGCAATTGGAAATTGAAATTGAGGCCATCAAACGCGAAAAAGACGAAAGCAAGTTGAAAGTCTTGGGAATGGAATTAGCCAACTTAAAAGAAGACCGCAACGAGATTTATGCCAAATGGAAATCGGAAAAAGATGTGGTAGATAACATCCAAGCCGTGAAAACTGAAATTGAAGACTTCAAATACGAAGCCGAACGTGCCGAGCGTGATGGCGACTATGGAAAAGTAGCCGAAATTCGTTATGGAAAAATCAAAGAAGCCCAGGAAAGTTTGGATATTTTAGTCAAACAATTACAAGAAAATCAGTCGGGAACTTCTTTGATCAAAGAAGTCGTTACCCGAGAAGATATTGCCGAAGTAGTAGCCAAATGGACTGGAATTCCGGTAATGAAAATGCTGCAAGGCGAAAGAGAAAAACTCTTGCATTTGGAAGCCGAATTGCACAAACGTGTGGTGGGTCAAGAAGAAGCTATTGAAGCGGTAAGTGATGCCGTTCGTAGAAGTCGTGCCGGTTTACAAGACATGAAAAAGCCTGTGGGTACTTTCCTTTTCTTAGGAACAACGGGGGTGGGTAAAACGGAATTGGCGAAAGCCCTGGCCGAATATTTATTTGACGATGAAAACGCCATGACCCGAATTGACATGAGTGAATACCAAGAACGCCATTCAGTAAGTCGTTTGGTGGGTGCGCCTCCAGGATATGTGGGCTATGACGAAGGCGGACAATTGACTGAAGCCGTTCGTAGAAAACCCTACTCTGTGATCTTGTTAGACGAAATTGAAAAAGCGCATCCGGATACCTTTAACATCTTGTTACAAGTCTTAGACGAAGGACGTTTGACGGATAACAAAGGACGCTTGGCCGACTTCAAAAACACGATTATCATCATGACATCGAATATGGGTAGCCAAATTATTCAAGAAAAATTCGAAAACTTGAAAGGCGGAATTGAAGCGGCAACAGAAGCAGCTAAAGTAGAAGTGTTAGCCTTATTGAAACAAACCGTACGACCTGAATTCATCAATCGTATTGACGAAATTGTAATGTTTACGCCTTTGACTCATGCTAATATTGCTCAAATTGTAGGCTTACAATTAAAATCGGTTACCAAAATGTTAGCGCAACAAGGCATTACCATGGACGCTACTCCTGAAGCAATAACCTATTTATCTCAAAAAGGATACGATCCGCAATTTGGAGCCAGACCCGTAAAACGTGTTATTCAAAGGGAAGTATTAAACCAATTATCTAAAGAGATATTGGCAGGTACCATCAAAACCGAAAGTATCATTCTTTTAGACGCCTTTGACGGACAATTGATCTTTAGAAATCAAGGCGAATTGGTTTCATAATTGAAAATGCAATCCATTTGGGCTAAAATTCAAATTAAAAAAAATGAACCACATAGAAACATAGATTTATGATTCACAGTTAAAGAATGGATAGAAATAATTCTATTCTTCACATAGATTAGCTATGTGAAAAGTAAAATGCCTATCCGAATCTTTTAAATACACTGCAATTCTATGTCTCTATGTGGTTAAAAAAAATGAACCAACAAGTCTACAACCCATACTAAATTTAACAAAAAAGCGAGAAAAATATATTTTTTTTCTCGCTTTTGTATTTGGTAAATAGAATAACCTTTCTATATTTGTAAACACATAAACAGAATATGATAACGAATACAAACAATACTTGGTGGTGGAATAATTTACGTCAGTCGTCGTGAACAAAGCTCCTATAGTAGTACTATAAATATACAAGGCTTGTCATCACGACAAGCCTTTTTTCATATCCTTAAGCAGGCTAATTATAACATTTTAAAAAAGACCATTTTGAAATCTTTTATTTTAAATACAAAATACAAACAAATCCTTGCCGATACCATTACGCCGGTGAGTGTGTACTTGAAAATACGCGACAAATTCCCGAATAGTTTGCTTTTGGAAAGTAGCGACTACCACGGAAACGACAATAGTTTTTCCTACATCTGTTGCAATCCAATTGCAGCTATCAAAATTGAAAATGAAACGATTTCAAAAAATTATCCTGACGGAAGTACTGAAAAAATAGCTATCGATACTATAACTGATATTCCTGCGGTAATTCAGGAGTTTTCAGGGCAATTTGAATCTGAAAAGAATGATTTTAAGTTTATCAATAATGGCTTATTTGGTTACATTTCGTATGATGCCGTGCGTTATTTTGAGAAAGTAAACATTGCCAAAAAAGAAAACAGCAATACCATTCCTGATGTGTATTATGCGGTGTACCAAAACATTATTGCAATCAACCATTTCAAAAATGAGGCCTATATTTTCTGTCATAGTTTGGATGGAAAAAACAATATTGCAGAAATAGAACAATTACTACAATCTAGAAATATTGCTTCCTACTCATTTACAAAAAACGGCGAAGGTTTTTCGAATTTAACCGATGAGGAGTTCAAGCTTAATGTGGCTTTAGCCAAAAAACATTGCTATCGTGGTGATGTGTTCCAATTGGTTTTATCCAGACGTTTTACGCAAGGATTTAAAGGTGACGAATTCAATGTGTACCGCGCGTTGCGAAGCATAAACCCTTCCCCTTACCTCTTCTTTTTTGATTATGGCGATTTTAAAATATTTGGTTCGTCTCCCGAAGCTCAAATCATCGTGAAAGACCGAAAAGCAGAGATTCATCCTATTGCGGGAACATTCAAAAGAACAGGCGATGATGAAAAAGATGCTGGTTTAGCCAAACAATTATCAGAAGACAAAAAAGAAAATAGCGAACACGTAATGTTAGTCGATTTGGCTCGAAATGATTTAAGCCGAAACGGTCACGATGTACAAGTAGAAAAATACCGAGAAGTGCAATTTTTTTCGCATGTGATTCATTTGGTTTCCAAAGTTACGGGGCATTTACACGAAAAAGCTTCAACTATGCAGGTCGTAGCAGATACTTTTCCTGCAGGAACTTTGAGTGGTGCGCCAAAACACCGCGCCATGCAGTTGATTGAAGAGTATGAAAAAACCAATCGTAATTTTTATGGAGGTGCCATCGGATTTATGGATTTCAAAGGCAATTTCAATCACGCGATTATGATTCGTACTTTTTTAAGTAAAAACCACCAATTGCATTCTCAAGCCGGTGCTGGAATCGTAGCCAATTCTGATGAAGAAAGCGAGATGCAAGAAGTGTATAACAAGTTAAGAGCCTTAAATACGGCTTTGGATTTGGCAGAAACAATTTAATACAAACAGAATGAAAAAGATACTAGTCATAGACAATTACGATAGCTTTACGTACAATCTAGTCCACTATTTAGAAGATTTAGATTGCGAAGTGACCGTGTACAGAAACGATGAATTTGAGATGGAGGAGATTGCTCATTTTGACAAAATATTATTATCACCAGGCCCTGGAATTCCAGATGAAGCGGGATTATTGAAACAAGTCATTCAACAGTACGGTCCAACCAAAAGTATTTTTGGTGTATGCCTAGGTCAACAAGCCATTGGTGAAGTGTATGGCGGAACGCTTTCGAATTTGAATAAAGTGTATCATGGTGTAGCAACTAACGTTACCAAATCAGTCAATGACGAATTGTTATTTGAAGGATTGGAGAACGAATTTGAAGTGGGACGTTACCATTCTTGGGTGGTAGACGCTAATTTACCGGATTGTTTGGAAGCCACTTCTTTTGACGAAAACGGACAACTGATGTCACTTCGCCATAAAACCTATGATGTTAGAGGAGTTCAATTTCACCCAGAAAGTGTATTAACACCAAACGGAAAAAAAATGTTAGAAAATTGGGTAAAAAGTTAAGTTAGATTGTTAGATAATTTAGATGGTTAGATGATTCGATCTTCCGGTTTTTATAGAAATTATTCAAATAGTATCCATGTGAAAATTGGGATTAAAAAAAACAAAAATCTTTGTGCCTTGGAGCCTTTGCGGCAAAAGAAAAGAAAATAAAAATGAAAAACATACTCAACAGATTAATCAATCACGAAATGCTCTCGAAAGAAGAAGCTAAAAACGTCTTGGTCAAAATATCCAACGGGGAATACAATACAAGCCAAATTGCTTCTTTCTTAACGGTGTATATGATGCGTAGCATCAGTATCGAAGAATTAGCTGGTTTTCGTGAGGCTTTATTGGATTTGTGTATCCGTGTCGATTTATCAGGCTACAACACCATTGATTTGTGCGGTACCGGTGGCGATGGAAAAGATACGTTTAACATTTCGACCTTGGCGTCTTTTGTAGCTGCTGGTGCAGGAATTAAAGTCGCTAAACACGGAAATTACGGTGTTTCCTCAATTTCGGGATCTAGTAATGTGATGGAAAAAATGGGAATCAAATTCAGTAATGAAGCTGGTTTCTTAGAAAAATGTATGGAAAAAGCAGGTATCTGTATTTTGCATGCACCACTCTTCCATCCCGCTATGAAAAATGTGGGACCGATTAGAAAAGAATTGGGGGTAAAAACCTTTTTCAATATGTTGGGACCCATGGTAAATCCAGCTTTTCCTCAGAATCAGTTGGTGGGAGTTTTCAATTTGGAATTGGCTCGAATGTATGCGTATTTATATCAAAACACCGATAGAAATTTTACGATTTTACATTCGCTTGACGGTTATGACGAAGTATCGTTAACTTGTCCAACGAAATGTATTACCAATACCAAGGAACTGATGCTGAATCCAGACGATTTTGGCGTTCGTATTTTGTCACAAACCGAAATTGAAGGCGGTAAAACCATTGAAGCGTCAGCACAATTATTTACCAATATTATTTCAGGAAAAGGAACCGAAGCCCAAAATAATGTAGTCTGCGCCAATGCGGCTATGGCTATTGCTACGGTAACACAATGCAGTCCGCTAGAAGGATTTGAATTAGCTAAAGAGAGTTTGTTCTCAGGAAAAGGATTGCAAGCCCTACAAACGTTACAAGAATTAAGTAAATAAAACACGAATTGCGCGAATTAGCACAAATGAATTAAATATCAATTTTTAACCTTTGCGCATTAGCGCCTTAGCGGCAAAAAAAATGAACATATTAGATAAAATCATACTAGACAAACGAAGAGAAGTAGTTCTTAAAAAATCGATTATTCCGGTTTCACAATTGGAGGCATCGGTGTTTTTTGAAAAACAAACTATTTCGTTGAGTCATAATTTACGAAACAGTAGTTCAGGAATTATTGCTGAACACAAACGTCGTTCGCCTTCCAAAGCCGAAATCAATTACGGTTTCACCGTAGAAGAAGTAGTCAAAGGTTATGAAATAGCGGGTGCTTGTGGTATTTCTGTTTTAACGGATGGAAAGTATTTTGGTGGTTCTTTGGACGATTTGTTATTGGCAAGAGCCACAGTCAATATTCCACTTTTGCGAAAAGAATTCATTGTGGACGAATACCAAATCTTGGAAGCCAAAGCCCACGGAGCCGATTTAATTTTGCTAATCGCTGCGGTGTTGAGCCGAGAGGAAATCAAAAGTTTATCTGATTTCGCGCATGGTTTAGGATTGGAAGTCCTTTTGGAAGTCCACAATCAAGAAGAATTAGAAAAATCAATTATGCCAAGTTTGGATATGATTGGAGTGAATAACCGAAATTTAAAAACATTCGAAGTAAGTTTGGATTTCAGCAAAGAATTGGCTGACCAAATACCAAATGAATTTGTAAAAGTATCCGAAAGTGGTATTTCGTCTATCGAAGCAATCTCAGAATTGAAACCTTATGGTTACCAAGGGTTCTTAATTGGGGAAAACTTCATGAAAACGGATAATGCGGGTCAAGCGGCGAAAGAATTTATAGCACTATTGTAACAACACGAATTAAAAATAGCTTCGCGCCTTAGCGTCTTAGCGGCAAAATAAATATGAAACTCAAAATCTGCGGCATGAAATACCCCGACAATATTCTCGAAGTAGGATCACTCCTACCCGATTATATGGGCTTTATATTCTGGGAAAAATCAGCGCGCTATTTTGATGGAGTACTTCCTAATTTACCGCAAAGCATCAAAAAGACAGGCGTTTTTGTCAATGCTAGTCAAAAAGATATTCTGGCAAAAGTAAACCAATACGATTTGCAAGCGGTTCAATTGCATGGACATGAGTCGGTGGCATTTTGTCAAGAGTTAAAAAACACATTGGCGAAAAGCATTGAAATCATCAAAGTATTTTCAGTGGATTTAGCTTTTGATTTTGACGAATTGAAACCTTTTGAAATAGTTTGTGATTATTTCCTTTTTGATACCAAAGGAAAATTGCCTGGAGGCAACGGAACGACTTTCGATTGGAAAGTGCTTGAAAAATATCCATCGCAAAAGCCCTTCTTTTTGAGTGGCGGCATTGGACTAGACGAAATCGATTTGGTGAACGAAATACTAAAAACCGATTTACCCATTTATGCTATCGATGTTAATAGTAAATTTGAAATCGAAGCGGGATTAAAAGACAAAGAAAAATTAGATCGTTTTAAACAAAAAATAAACTTTTAAATAAGTACAACCATGAGTTACAACGTCAACGAAAAAGGCTATTACGGAGAATTTGGAGGAGCATACATTCCAGAAATGTTATATCCCAATGTAGAAGAATTGCGCCAAAACTATTTGAAAATCACAGCCGAACCTGAGTTTCAAGCTGAGTTTGACGATTTATTGAAAGAATATGTAGGTCGCCCTACTCCGCTTTATTTTGCATCACGATTGTCTGAAAAATACAACACTAAAGTTTATCTGAAAAGAGAAGACTTATGCCATACAGGAGCACACAAAGTAAACAATACCATTGGTCAAATTTTATTAGCCAAACGTTTGGGTAAAAAGCGAATCATTGCCGAAACAGGCGCAGGTCAACACGGTGTGGCTACGGCAACCGTTTGTGCTTTGATGGGCTTGGAATGTATTGTGTACATGGGTGAAATTGATATCAAGCGACAAGCGCCAAATGTAGCTCGTATGAAAATGTTAGGCGCAGAAGTACGTCCGGCCATGTCGGGATCTCGTACCTTAAAAGACGCAACAAACGAAGCCATTCGCGATTGGATTAACAATCCAGTTGATACGTATTATATCATTGGTTCGGTGGTGGGACCTCATCCTTATCCTGATATGGTGGCGCGTTTCCAATCGGTGATTTCGAAAGAAATTAAAAGCCAGTTATTGGAAAAAGAAGGCAAAGAAAATCCAGATTACGTAATTGCCTGTGTAGGCGGTGGAAGTAATGCTGCAGGCGCTTTTTACCACTTTTTGGATGAAAAAGAAGTAAACATTATTGCGGTAGAAGCAGCAGGTTTAGGAGTGCATTCGGGTGAAAGTGCTGCTACCTCAGCTTTAGGAAAGGTGGGTGTTATTCACGGAAGTAAAACTTTATTGATGCAAACCCCTGACGGACAAATTACCGAACCCTACTCTATTTCAGCAGGATTGGATTACCCGGGTGTTGGACCCATGCACGCGAATTTATATGCTACAGGCAGAGCGCAATTCATCTCAATCACCGATGAACAAGCGATGCATTGGGGATTGGAATTGTCTAAATTAGAAGGTATTATTCCGGCAATTGAAACGGCTCACGCCTTTGCGGTTTTGGACGAAATGAAATTCAAACCAAATGATGTGGTTGTAATCAATCTTTCGGGACGTGGCGACAAAGATTTGAATACTTATATTGATTATTTTAAA
Source organism: Flavobacterium sp. (assembly GCA_017988155.1). Lineage (GTDB taxonomy): Bacteria > Bacteroidota > Bacteroidia > Flavobacteriales > Flavobacteriaceae > Flavobacterium. Next base: position 10,893 of record JAGNSF010000010.1, read on the forward strand.
TTATAGCAATGTACGAGGTACGAGATACAAGGTACGATTTTCGATATTAGATATTAGATATACGAAGTACGATTTTAAAATATAGTAGAATAAATTAATACTTAAAGCCCCCAAATCTTATGAAAGTAGTAATGCTAAATCGAACTAAAAAGTTTGCAATTGATTGTTGGATTCTATGTAGTAAATTACCCAAAACTAGAGAATACAATGCTTACGTAAACCAACTTATTCGATGTTCAAGCTCTGTAGGCGCTAATTATAGAGCAGCACAAAGAGCAAAATCGGCCCCAGATTTTATAAATAAATTAAAAATTGTTGAAGAAGAAGCGGATGAAAGTCATTTTTTTCTTGAACTCATTCAAGATATTACAATGATAGAACAAATTGGATTGAATTCGGAAATTGAATTCCTTTTAAAAGAAGCAAATGAAATTACAGCTATCATTGTTTCATCATTAAAAACAGCAAGAATTAATAACTCAAAATAACAAAATAAACTATACGACCAATCGTAAATCGTATATCGTAAATCGTAAATTATATGAATCGGATCAATCAAAAATTACAAGAAAATAAAAAAATATTATCTATCTATTTTTCATCTGGATACCCAAGCCTGAATGATACGGTACAAATCATTCAAGATTTAGAAAAAAGTGGAGTCGATATGATCGAAATTGGTCTGCCTTTTAGCGATCCTTTAGCTGATGGACCAACCATTCAAGCTAGTTCTACTCAAGCCTTGCATAACGGAATGACTACCCAAGTGTTGTTTGACCAATTGAAAGACATTCGTAAAACAGTTTCCATTCCGTTAGTAATTATGGGGTATTTCAACCCGATGTTGCAATATGGTATTGAAGATTTCTGTAAAAAATGTGCTGAAATAGGCATTGACGGATTAATCATTCCGGATCTACCCGTAGATGTCTATGCAGACGAATACAAAGCTACTTTCGAAAAATACGGACTTATTAATGTGTTTTTAATTACACCACAAACATCTGACGAACGCATTCATTTTATTGATAGCGTCTCTGACGGATTTATTTATATGGTAAGTTCAGCCAGCGTTACGGGTTCTCAATCTGGTTTTGGAAATACACAAGAAAACTATTTCAAACGCATTGCTTCAATGGAATTGAAAAACCCACAAATCATTGGATTTGGAATCAACAATGCTGAAACGTTCAATCAAGCGACACAATTTGCCAAAGGCGCCATTATTGGAAGTGCTTTCATTACGCATTTAACCCAAAATGGAACAGGAAAAATCGAAGAGTTTGTGAAAGCGATTCGATAAAATTTATTTCTATGACATTCCAAAGAATAACCTCTGATAATGATGACTTTTTAAATTTAGTCACTCTATTAGACGAAGATTTGGCTATCAGAGATGGTGAAGATCATGCGTTTTATGCTCAATTCGACACCTTGAATCACATTAAGAATGTCGTAGTTGGCTACCACCGTGATCATGCTGTTGGTTGCGGTGCTTTCAAACCTTACAATAAAACTACCGCCGAAATAAAACGAATGTTTGTTCGTCCCGATTTTCGCGGTCAAGGCATTGCTAAAGGAATACTAACCGCATTAGAAAATTGGGCAAGAGAATACGGTTTCACCAATTGTATTTTAGAAACAGGTACTAACAATCCGCCAGCCATTCAATTGTACACTAAAGCAGGTTATTCCGTCATTCCTAATTATGACCAATATGAAAATGTAGTAACAAGTGTTTGTTTGGGTAAAATAATTCAATAAAAATATTTCGTCCCTATGGGACTTCTATGTTCTACTACATTAACCTTACCTATATAATGTCCCTAAGGGACAAAACGATTAAAAATAATAAAACCTTATCATTTACTATGAAAGAGTCCCGTTAGGGACTAAATATGGGTAATTAATAATGTAAACACCATAACTCAAAGTCCCGTAGGGACTATATTTGTTTAAACGCTGACATAAATATCTTCGCTTTCTTTCAAAACTTCTAGTCTTTAAAGGCTGGAAGTTTTGAAAGAAAGCATATTTAATCATTTGTTAAAATAGTGTTAAATACTATTTAAACAGTTGTTTAATTAAACAGTTGTTTAATTTTGTCATTGCTAAAAAAATAGTGACTTGAAAAGCAATTTCACCGACAAACAAATTCAGATTTTAGAAGTAGCCGAAACCTTATTTGCAGACAAGGGTTTTGATGGTACTTCTATTCGGGATATTTCGAAAATAGCCAAAATCAATATTGCAATGATTTCGTACTATTTTGGGTCAAAAGAACGTTTATTGGAATCATTACTTTTCTATAGGACATCAGATTTAAAAAATCAATTGGATCATTTGATTCTAGAAGAATTAGAACCTATTGACAAAATCAATAAGTTGATCGAATTGTACATCAACCGAATTAATAAAAACAAAGGGATTTATCGCATCATACATTTTGAATTCAATTCGGAAAAAAGAGCCAAAAGTCTGTCGGCATTTTCAGAACTAAAAAAAGGAAATTTAAAAACACTTGAAACCATTATTGAAGAAGGACAGAAAAAAGGCGTATTTAGAAAAGAGGTGGTAGTACCATTGCTCACTCCTACTATTCTAGGAACTTTTTTTCACTTCCAAATGAACAAACCTTTTTTTGAAGAAGTCCTGCAGCTGAAAACTAAAGAATCCTTTGAAAATTATATTACAACAGAATTAACACATCATATACAACAAACCATAAAAGCGCTACTAATACATGAAGAAAATTAATCGATTCTTGCTCTTTGGACTATCCTTACTGGGGATAACTGCAATTGACGCACAAGAAAAAAGAAGTTTAACACTAGACGAAGCCATTCATTTAGCTTGGGATAAAAGCAATGAAGTGGGATTGGCGAATGCCAAAGTAAGCTCTAAAAAATACGAGTTACAATCGGCTAAGAACAATCAATACCCTGATTTTAGAATTTCGGGGCAATACCAACGCTTAGCCAATGCTTCTATCAATTTAAAAGCAAATCAAAACAATTCTTCTACAACAGCTCTTCCGGTTGTGGACCAATTAATGATTGGACAAGCAAATGCTACACTACCCATTTTTTCTGGTTTCAAAATGCAGAATAGTGTACAAATGCATGAAAATTTGTATGAAGCCGAAACTGCTTCAGCTGCACACACCAAAGAAGAAGTGGCGATGAAAGTCATCAACTATTATGCTAGTTTATTCAAAGCTCAGAAAACTGTTGGGATTTTGAAAGAAAATCAAAAGAGTGCAGAACAGCGTGCGTTTGATTTTAGCGAACTAGAAAAAAATGAAGTCATTGCTCGAAATGATTTATTGAAAGCACAATTACAAGTTTCTAAAATTAAATTATCAATTGATGAAGCGGTGAATAATGAAAACATCATCAACTATCAATTAATTACTTTGTTGAAACTCCCTCTGGGAACCCAGTTAGAAATTCGCGAAAGTGATTTTGCTAATTTCAAAATGGATAATGTACCCACGAGTGAGCAACCTGCTTTGGAAAATAGAAAAGATTTACAAGCAGTTCAATTGCAAGAAAAAGCAAGCAAAGCCAATATTAAAGTGGCAAAAGCGGGGTATTATCCGTCTATTAACCTCATCGGTGGATATATTGCATTGGATTTGAAAAATGTGGTAACCGTTCAAAACGCGATGAATTATGGGTTAGGATTATCGTATGATTTGAGTTCTATTTTTAAAAATGGAACCGCTGTCAGATTAGCCGAAAGCAAAGCCACTGAAATTCAAAATTCGGAAGCCATGCTAACCGACTATATCAAAGTTGAAGTTCAAAAAGCGATGGAAGAGTATCATTTAGCCATTCAACAAAATGAAGTGTACGGACAAGCTGTTGCACAATCTTCAGAAAACTATCGTATCATTAAAGATAAATACGATAATGGATTAGCCGATACCAATGACTTATTGGAAGCCGATGTAGAACAACTAAGCGCCAATATCAATAAAACATTAGCGAAAGCCAATATCATTCAAAAATACTACGCCTTGCTTAACGCAACAGGGCAATTAACAAGCACTTTCACTATTTCAAAACTATAATCAACACCTGACATGGAAAAGAAAAATACCAATAAAAAGTTCATCACTATATTTTTAACATTAATCATTGTAGGTGGTTCTTATGGGACATACAAATACTTGCACGCGCAATCTCACGAACTGACAGATGATGCCCAGATTGAGAAAAAAATGAATCCAATCATCCCAAGAGTTTCTGGATATGTGGATAAAGTGTATGTGAAAGACAACGACTTTGTAAAAAAAGGCGACACGTTATTTACGATTGACCAAAGAGATTTTAAAATTAAAATTGAAGAAGCTAATGCTGCCTTAGTAGCTGCCGAAGGTAGTTTTGAGGTATCGAAAGCTGACATTAGTGGTTCATTAGCTAGCGTTGCTGTTTCTGACGCTAACGTTCAATCAGCAAGCGGAAATATTGAAGCGGCTACTATTCGTTTAGGACGCTTGACAAGTGATTACAACAGATACAACAATTTGTACAAAAATCATTCGATTACCAAACAACAATACGAACAAGCTTTAGCAGCAAAACAGGAAGCTGAAACGCAAGTGCGCATTTTGCAACAACAACAAAAAGCATCTAGCTTCCAAAAATCGGTTATTGAAGCCAAATCAAAAGTATCTAACAAACAAACTGAAGTGGCTGCTGCCAATATTAAAAGAGCGCAAGCACAATTAGAAGCAGCTCAATTGAATTTGACCTATACTGTAGTCACTGCAGCTATTGACGGACAAGTGTCTAAAGTTGATATTCAACCAGGACAATTGGTACAAGCAGGACAATCGTTGTTCCAAATCATCAATAATGCTTCGGCTTGGGTAATTGCTAATTTCAAAGAAACGCAATTGAACAAAATGGTAGAAGGACAAAAAGTAACTATCAAAGTAGATGCCTATCCTGATTATGATTTCCAAGGAACCATTACTTCTTTTTCTCCTGCAACAGGAGCACGTTTTTCATTGCTACCTCCTGATAATGCTACTGGAAACTTTGTAAAAACAATCCAACGTTTGCCTGTGAAAATCAGCTTGGACGCGACTAATGATCCTGAAAAAATTAAATTATTACGTCCAGGTATGAATGTGGACGTTGACGTACATTTAAAATAAAATGGTACAAGCAGACGATTTAGTAGAATACGGCTATAGACGTGTAATTATTACCATTACAGCGGTACTTTGTGCCTTGCTCGAAATTGTAGATACCACTATTGTCAACGTGGCGCTAACCAATATGCGAGGAAGTCTTGGAGCAACCTTAAATGATGTGGCTTGGGTAATTACCGCGTACGCTATTGCGAATGTAATTGTCATCCCGATGACGAGCTGGCTTTCGCAACAATTTGGAAGACGAAATTATTTTGTGGTTTCCATCATCATTTTTACTACCGCATCATTTTTATGTGGTAATGCAGGTACGATTTGGGAACTGATTATTTACCGATTCATTCAAGGCTTGGGTGGTGGAGCGTTATTGGTAACAGCTCAAACCATAATTACCGAGAGTTATCCAGCAGCTAAACGTGGAATGGCACAAGCTATTTACGGAATGGGAGTTATTGTTGGGCCAACCTTAGGGCCACCATTGGGAGGCTACATCGTAGATAATTTTTCTTGGCCTTATATTTTTTACATCAACATTCCAATTGGAATTGTAGCCGCAATTTTAGCTTTCTCTTTTGTTAGAAGTCCTAAATACGGCGAAAAACTAAAATCACACCAAGTCGATTGGTTGGGAATTTTTCTTTTAACCGCATTTATTGGTTCGTTACAATATGTTCTAGAACACGGTCAACAAGACGATTGGTTCAACAATACAACCATTTTGGTTTTAAGTATTATATCCGTTTTTGGATTGCTGTTTTTTGTTTGGAGAGAACTCACTTACAAACATCCTATTGTCAACTTAAGCGTATTAAAAGATGGTAATCTCCGAATTGGAGTTGTCATGTGTTTCATCCTTGGTTTTGGATTGTATGGATCTACCTTAATTATCCCTATTTACACCCAAGCCATTTTAGGCTGGACGGCAACTGATGCAGGTTTGTTATTAATTCCTGGATCAATTACTACCGCTTTTATGATGCCAATAATTGGTAAAATGATTCAAAAAGGTATTCCACAAGGCTATATGGTGGGCGTAGGATTCTTAATTTTCTTCTTTTTTACCTTAATGATGTACGGCCGAATGACTCCTGATACTGGAGAAGAACATTTATTTTGGCCTTTAATCTTGAGAGGAATTGGACTTGGATTGCTTTTTGTACCCATCACTACCCTATCGCTTTCTACCTTGAAAGGACCAAGCATTGGCGAAGGAGCGGCATTTACAGGAATGATGCGTCAGTTGGGAGGATCTTTTGGTATTGCGATTATTACCACCTACATCACCCGATTCAGTCAAGAACACCGAGTGAATTTATTAGCGAATTTAGATCCTACAAAAACGAATGTACAACAACGTATTGCAATGCTTCAAAGAGGATTTATGTCGAAAGGATATAGTAGTAATGAAGCTTTGAATAAAGCCTATCAAGTACTCGATTATTCAGTAATGAAACAATCAACCGTTATGGCGTATATGGATGTTTTTATGTATCTCGGAATCCTATTTCTTTGCTGCATCCCGATTATATTCTTAATCAAAAAAGGGAAAAA
>JAGNSF010000011.1 GCA_017988155.1 Flavobacterium sp.
AAAGGAAATCAAAAGAAAGTCGGCATTATTGCTACTTTAATTGGTAATCCGGAAGTCATAATTTTAGACGAACCCTTTGCTAATTTAGATCCTACCACAGTGAATCGTTTGAAAAAAATCATCAAAGAACTAGCTGAAAATCCGGAAGTAACTATTTTGGTTTCCAGTCATGATTTGCAACATACGGTGGAAGTGTGCGATAGAATTGTAGCCTTGAACAAAGGCGAATTGGTTAAGGACATTGTAACGTCAGCTGAAACGCTACAAGAACTCGAGGCCTTTTTTGCGGTTTAAGTTTCTATATTTCAAAAAGAAACGTAATTTTACCCTTCTATATACTAAAAGAGGCGTATAGAAGTTTAAGCTATAAATTGTTTCCAAATTGAAAACCAACAGATCTCACTATATTCTTATTTTTTTTGCAGCGCTAATTTTGGTGGCGTGTTCTACTAAGAAAGACTCATTTGTATCGCGAAATTACCACGCGATGACTACCCAATACAACATATTATACAATGGAGGTGTTGGTTTTGACAAAGGTGTTGCCGACATAAAACTAAAAAGCAAAAACAACTTTTGGAAGCGTTTGCCGGTAGAAAAAATGCAATTGTCTGACGGTTCCATTTCAGATACGGTTCACAATGCTAACTTTGACTTGGCCGAAACCAAAGCCACCAAAGCCATTCAAAAACACTCCATGAACATTGGCGGAAAAGAACGCAATTACCAAACCGATGAGGCGTATTTAATGCTAGGAAAAGCCCGTTATTACGACCAACGATTTGTTCCCGCTTTAGATGCGTTCAATTACATTTTGTACAAATATCCCAATAGCAGCAATATTTATGAGGCTAAAATTTGGAGCGAAAAAACCAATATGCGACTTGGCAACGATGCGTTGGTGATTAAAAATTTGTCAAAGCTGTTGAAAGACTATAAATTAAAACACCAAGCTTTGGCGAATGCCAATGCCGTCTTGGCGGAAGCCTTCCTGAATATAGAAGAAAGAGATAGCGCCGTAGCAAAATTGCAAATTGCACAAGAGTTTACTAAAATCAATACCGAAAAAGAGCGTTACCGCTTTATTTTAGGACAATTGTATGAAGAATTAGGAAAAAGAGAACAAGCTTTAGCAAGTTATCAATCCGTAATTGATATGAATCGAAAAGCAGATAGGGATTATTTGATTCAAGCATACGCCAAAAAAGCACAACTTTTTGATTTTCAAAAGGGAGACAAAGAGCAAATGAAAAAAATGTTTGTCAAACTTGTGGAAAATCGTGAAAACCGCCCTTTTTTAGATGTAATTTACCATCAAATGGGGTTGTATTATGACAAAAGTAACGATCCAGACTTGGCTTTAAAAAACTACACCCTTTCATTAAAAAAGACAAAAGACAACAGCTATTTAGCTGCATCCAATTATAGAAATTTAGGGAATATGTATTTTAAAAGCGCCGAATTTCCTTTGGCGGCTAAATACTATGATAGTACCTTGGTTAAGTTAGACAAAAACACAAGAGAGTTTGCGCAAATAGAAAAGGTGCGTAAAAACTTGGATGATGTAATCAAATACGACGCCTTGGCACATACAAACGACAGTATTTTGAAAGTAGTTGCTCTTTCTGCTACTGACCGAATAGTGTTTTTTGGCAATCATATAGAAGTTTTAAAGAAGAAAGAAGCACAGGAGGCATTGGTTAAAAAACAAAAAGAAGCCATGGCAAATTTTGAGAAATCTGGAAACGGTGCTCCAGCGGGCGATGTGCTTATAAATCCTAACGTTCGTGTGAGATCATTACCAAAATTAGATACGGGTTCAGCGGCGGCAACTTTCTATTTTTACAATCCAACAACAGTGGCTTTTGGACAATTAGAGTTCCAAAAAAACTGGGGAAAACGCAACTCCAATGGATATTGGAGAATGTCAACTACAGCTGAAGATATTGCGATTGCAACTACATCAGACGACCTAGTACTTGAAACTGAAAGTCCAAAAACGGCAGAAAAGGTAAATGATAAATATTCAGTTGCTAGTTATTTGAATCAGATTCCAACGGACAAAAAAGTATTGGACAGCATCAACCAAGAGCGCAATTTTGCCTATTACCAATTGGGAATTATCTACAAAGAAAAGTTCAAAGAATATGCTTTGGCTACAACCAAATTGGAAAAAGTATTGGAACAAAATCCAGAAGAAAAATTAGTTTTACCAACGTTATATAATTTGTACAAACTGTATCAAATGACAGATGCCAACAAAGCACTTGTTCTAAAAAACCGTATTATGTCGGAATTTTCAAGTTCTCGTTATGCACAAATTATCAGTAATACGGATGCCAATAATTCCTACACCGAAACTCCAGAAAAAACATACAATCAATACTATAAATCGTTTGAAGAAGAGCATTTTGTGGACGTTTTAGAAAAATTGAATACGGCAATTATTCAGTTTTCGGGAGAAGAAATTCTTCCAAAATTAGAATTGTTACGCGCAAATACCCAAGCCAAATTATTTGGAGTGGTGGCCTACAAAAAAGCGCTAGAAGAAGTAGCAGCGCAATATCCAAATACCGAAGAAGGCAAACAAGCACAAGAAATTTTGAGTACTCAAATTCCAACTTTGGAAAAAATCGACTTCACTACAACTGCTAAGAGTTGGAAAATACTTTTTAAAGTTGGTTTACGATTAGACCCTTTGACCAAAGAAATCGAAGATAAAATCAAAAAATTCATCGAAGACGAGAAAATCGAAAAACGTTCGTATTCGTATGATGTGTATACCGACAAAGAAAACTTCATTGTCATTCATAATATTAAATCAGAGGCCTACGCCAACGATATTATTAACTACATGACGGTAAATAAACAATATACAATTAACCAACCCGCTATTATCATTTCGAGTGATAATTATAAAGTAATCCAAATCAAGAAAAACCTAGACAGCTATTTAGCCTCAAAAAAGCAGTAAATTATGTTTGATAAAAAGACCAAATCCTATACCGACCTTTTAGGAAAAACGAACCGAATTGTTGAAGGAACAAGAATAAAAGGAAATATTTACTCTGTAGCTGATTTCCGTTTGGACGGAGAATTGACTGGCAATTTTCAGTGCGAAGGTAAAATAGTTATAGGCCCAGCTGGAATCGTTGTTGGAGATATTGTGTGTAAAAACGCCGATATTGAAGGGCGATTTAGCGGGAAAATACAAGTAGCCGAATTACTTAACGTGAAATCTACCGCTAACATTTATGGCGAAGTGGCTGTAGGTAAATTATCTGTAGAACCAGGTGCTGATTTTAGTGCCACTTGCACAATGAAAACGAATCCTCCAACCACAACTAATGGAGAATAAAAAAAACAATAAACCATTTAATAAATGGTTGGCTTTAATAAACATTCCCATACAAATGGGAGTGATCATTTTTTTGTTTTCGTATTTAGGAAGTTGGTTAGACGAAGCACACCCCAATAAGGGCTTTTATTATCATAAAGTAGTCTTATTAATTGGTGTTTTTTTAGCATTATACAATACCATTCGACAAGTGAATGAAATCAATAAATCCGATTCAAATTGAGTTTTAATTTATTTCAAACTCCAAAACAACAAAAAGTGCTTTTGGTGCTTTGGATTGCTTTTGTGGCAATGTCTTATTGTATTCATCAAGCAGCGTTTACATCGGCAGAAATTGTTCTTACCTCCTTCACCTATTCCCTTGTAAGTTTGTATCTCTTGTTTGGTCTCTTTTCCATCGGAGTACTGGTTACTGTTTTTCAAGTTCGAAAGCGCAATTTTGATTTAGTTGGCATGTCTTTTTTGATTGCAACAACCGTAAAATTAATGGTTTGCGCCTTGTTTTTACGGCCAATTTTAAAAAGCATTTCTGTTACAGCAGCAATAGAAAAAACTAATTTTTTTATGATGTTTATTGTCTTTTTAGCAATTGAAACCGTAGTAACTATAGTGATATTAAACGAAAAACAATAAATCACCTCCAAAAGTGTCAATTAAGACGAAAAATAATTTTTATATTCTTTTGAATATTAATAAAAAATGTACCTTTGCACCTAAATTTTAGAAACCAAAATAAACTAAGATATTTAACTGTTATGGTGATTTCAAACAAACCACTTAAATTTATACTTGTCGCTTTAGTCGCAATTCTTCCTTTTGTAAGTTTTGCCAACCCAACTGAAGAAAAAGAAGCAACTCCAACAGAATCTACAGATGTTAAATCTGAAATAAAAGAGTTTATTAATCACCACTTACTTGATGCTCACGACTTTACTTTCAATGCAGATAAAGAAACTGGAGAGCACAATGGTTTCTCATTACCTATTATTTTATGGGATAATGGATTGCAAGTTTTTTCTTCTGGCGAATTTCACCACGGAGAAAAAGTAGCTGAACACAACGGAAACTACTACGTAATTCACCACGAAAAAATATACAAAACAGATGCTTCAGGAAAATTAACTGAAGAACACGGTCACCCAACAAACGTTAAGCCATTGGATTTATCAATCACTAAAAGTGTAGTTGGGATTTTATTCGTGTCAATTTTAATGTTTATTTTATTCAGCCGTTTAGCAAAATCATACGCTAAAAATGGCGGAATTGCATCAGGAGCAGGACGTTTCTTCGAGCCTTTGGTTTTATACGTTAGAGACGAAATTGCGATTCCAAACATTGGAGAAAAAGCATATAAAAAATACATGAGCTACTTGCTTACGATCTTTTTCTTTGTGTTTTTCTTGAATATTTTAGGATTAACGCCACTAGGATTTAACGTAACAGGAAACCTTGCAATTACAGCATCTTTGGCTTTATTGACCTATTTAATTACTACATTTTCTGCTAATAAAAATTATTGGGGACACATTTTCTGGATGCCAGGAGTGCCAGTACCAATGAAATTTATCTTAGCCCCAATTGAATTATTGGGAACCATTATTAAACCATTTTCATTAATGATTCGTTTGTACGCTAATATTTTGGCAGGACACGTTGTATTAATGAGCATCATTGGTTTGATGTTTATTTTTAAAAGTTGGATAGGAAGTTCATTGTCATTTGGATTGGCATTTGCTCTATCTATCCTTGAAATATTAGTAGCGTTTTTACAAGCGTATATTTTCACGATGTTATCTGCTTTGTATTTTGGTGCAGGAAATGAAGAACACCACCACGAAGAGGCGCATCACTAATAAGTTTAATGGTTGATTGTTTACTAGTTTAACTTTATAAACAATAACCGATTAAACCATAAACAAGAATGTTTAATTTTTAATATATATATTATGACAGGTTTAAATTTTATTGGAGCAGGATTAATTGTAATCGGAGCAGGTTTAGGTATTGGTAAAATTGGTGGTTCAGCAATGGACGCTATTGCTCGTCAACCAGAAGCTTCAGGAAAAATCCAAACAGCTATGCTTATTGCAGCTGCTCTTATTGAAGGTATTGGTTTCGCTGCGTTATTCGCTGCTTAATTAAAACACAAAACAGTAGTTACAACGGTTGGTTGTAACTATTGTTTTTAAAAATTAAAACAGATTCAATTGCTACAAGCAATTAAAAAAAAGTTTACAATTTTATAATTACATATAATGGAGAAGTTAATTAATGATTTTTCGTTTGGTTTATTTATTTGGCAAGTAGTAATTTTTGTCGGATTAATATTCTTATTAAAAAAATTCGCTTGGAAACCTATTTTAGATGCGGTTAACGAAAGAGAACAAGGTATTAAAAATGCTTTGGAATCAGCTGAAAACGCACGTAACGAAATGCAAAATTTACAAGCAGATAACCAACGTATTCTTCAAGAAGCAAGAGCAGAACGTGACGCTATGTTGAAAGACGCTCGTGAAATGAAAGAGAAAATGGTAGCTGATGCAAAAAGCGAAGCGCAAGAGCAAGGTCAAAAAATGATCGATCAAGCAAAAGCGGCTATCGAAAGTGAAAAGAATGCAGCTATGGCTGATTTGAAATCACAAGTGGCTACCTTGTCATTAAGTATTGCAGAAAAAGTATTGAAAGACGAATTGTCTAACAAAGAATCTCAAACTAAATTAGTTGAGAATATGTTAGGTGACGTAAAACTAAACTAATTATGGCAGGGACAAGAGCAGCAATTCGTTATGCAAAAGCAATCTTAGATTTATCCAATTCAAAAGGGGTAGTTGAGGTTGTAAATAACGATATGAAATTGATTGCTTCTACAATCAACGGAAACGAAGAGTTAAACTCTTTCATTCAAAGCCCAACTACTTCAGTTGAGGTAAAAGAAAAAGCGTTGTTGGAAGTTTTTGCAGGAATAAATGGAGTAACGCAAGGATTGTTTCATTTGTTGTTTGAAAACAAGCGATTTGAAATCCTAGAAGCAATTGCTTTAGAATACAATAAATTGTCTGACGAAATGAACGGAATTGAAGTGGCTAAAGTAACTACTGCTATTCCTATGGATGCGGCTTTAGAATCTAAAGTTTTAGCCAAAATCGCTACGCTATCAGACAAGAAAATCACAATTGAAAATACGATAGATGCTTCCATCATTGGAGGGTTTATTTTAAGAATAGGCGACAAGCAATACAATGCTTCTGTTGCTAATAGATTACAAGTATTAAAAAGAGAGTTTAGTAATTAGTTATTACACATAAAAGTGTCTAAATTATAAAGTAAGATGGCGGAAATCAAACCTGCTGAAATTTCAGCAATATTAAGAAAGCAAGTAGAAGGTTTTGAATCTGGTGCTACACTAGAAGAAGTAGGAACAGTACTTAATGTTGGAGATGGTATTGCTCGTGTGTACGGGCTATCTAATGTTCAATACGGAGAGTTAGTTGAATTCGAAAATGGTCTTGAGGCTATTGTATTGAACTTGGAAGAAGACAATGTTGGGGTAGTACTTTTGGGTGCTTCAACAGGAATCAAAGAAGGTTCAACTGTAAAAAGAACACAACGAATTGCATCTCTTAAAGTAGGAGATCAAATGTTGGGTCGTGTAGTAAACACTTTAGGTCAGCCAATTGATGGTAAAGGACCAATCGGTGGAGATTTATACGAAATGCCTTTGGAAAGAAAAGCGCCTGGAGTTATCTTCCGTCAACCAGTAACAGAACCATTACAAACAGGAATTAAAGCAGTAGATGCAATGATTCCAGTAGGTCGTGGACAACGTGAGTTGGTTATTGGTGACCGTCAAACAGGAAAATCAACTGTTTGTATTGACACGATTTTAAATCAAAAAGAATTTTACGATGCAGGAAAACCTGTATTTTGTATTTATGTTGCTATTGGACAAAAAGCTTCTACTGTTGCAGGTATTGCAAAAATGTTAGAAGAAAAAGGAGCTATGGCGTATACGATTATCGTAGCGGCTAATGCTTCTGATCCAGCTCCAATGCAAGTATATGCTCCAATGGCAGGTGCTGCAATTGGGGAATTTTTCAGAGACTCTGGACGTCCAGCTTTGATTGTTTATGATGATTTATCTAAACAAGCTGTGGCCTACCGTGAGGTATCTCTTTTATTAAGAAGACCACCAGGGCGTGAGGCATATCCTGGAGACGTTTTCTACTTACACTCTCGTTTATTAGAGCGTGCTTGTAAAGTGATTGCTGATGATGATATTGCAAAAAACATGAACGACTTACCAGATTCTTTAAAAGGAATTGTAAAAGGAGGAGGTTCATTAACTGCTTTACCAATTATCGAAACACAAGCGGGTGACGTTTCTGCATACATCCCAACTAACGTAATTTCGATTACAGATGGTCAAATTTTCTTAGATGGAGATTTGTTCAACTCTGGGGTTCGTCCTGCAATTAACGTAGGTATTTCGGTATCTCGTGTTGGAGGAAATGCACAAATCAAATCAATGAAAAAAGTATCAGGTACTTTAAAATTAGACCAAGCGCAATACCGTGAATTGGAAGCGTTTGCTAAATTTGGTTCTGACTTAGATGCAGTTACTTTAAACGTAATTGAAAAAGGAAAAAGAAACGTTGAAATCTTGAAACAAGGTTTGAACGATCCTTTTACTGTTGAAGATCAAGTAGCGATTATCTATGCTGGTTCTAAAAACTTATTGAGAAATGTTCCTGTGAACAAAGTGAAAGAATTTGAGAAAGATTTCTTAGAATTCTTGAACAACAAACACAGAGATACTCTTGATGCTTTGAAAGCAGGGAAATTAGATGACAACATTACTGATGTTATCGAAAAAGTAGCAAAAGAAGTTTCAGCTAAGTACAATTAATCAATATAACAATATGTCAATGTGTAAATGAGTTCATTTGCACATTGATAAATTGATAAATTTTCACATTTAGAATGGCAAATTTAAAGGAAATCCGTAATAGAATTACTTCCATTTCATCGACGATGCAAATCACATCGGCAATGAAAATGGTTTCTGCTGCAAAGCTAAAGAAAGCACAAGATGCGATTACAGCGATGCGCCCTTATGCCGAAAAATTAACGGAATTATTACAAAATCTTTCTGCTACCTTAGATGGTGATGTAGGTGGAGATTACACGACACAACGTGAAATCAAAAAAGTATTAGTAGTAGCCATCACTTCTAACAGAGGATTGTGTGGCGCTTTCAATACAAACGTAATTAAAGAAGTTAAAAATCGTTCTGATTATTACGCAGGAAAACAAGTAGATGTTTTTGCAATTGGTAAAAAAGGAAATGATATTTTGAGCAAAACATTAACGGTTATTGATAATCAAAGCGCCATTTTTGACGATTTGACTTTTGATAATGTAGCTCAAATTGCAGAGGTATTAACCCAAAAATTTGTGGCTGGAGAATACGATCGTATCGAATTGGTATACAACCAATTTAAAAATGCGGCGACTCAAATTATTCAAACCGAACAGTTTTTGCCTTTGGCTCCAATTCAATCAGACCTACCTGCTTCAACAGGAGATTATATTTTTGAACCTTCTAAAGAAGAAATTGTATTGACTTTGATTCCAAAATCATTGAAAACACAATTATACAAAGGAATTAGAGATTCATTTGCCTCTGAACACGGAGCGCGTATGACAGCAATGCACAAAGCAACGGATAACGCAACTGAATTGAGAGACCAATTGAAATTAACATACAACAAAGCGCGTCAAGCTGCTATTACTAACGAAATCTTAGAGATTGTTGGTGGTGCTGAAGCGTTGAACGGATAATATTAGTTTGAAATATATCATGAGAGCCTCGCATTGCGGGGCTCTTTTTGTTTGTGATTTCATACAATTTATTAGTTACATTTGTATAACTCCTAATAAATTTAAACTATGAAAACCACAAAATTATTTCTGAATTTCTTAATTCTACTAAGTGTTTCTGCTTTTCCTTGTATAAAAAACACGATTTCCCCCCGCAACATTATTTTATTTAATGACACAATTGCATCTAATAACAAAAACAGTATTTCAATTTTAAAAGAAAATTTAATTTCACTTGAAGGATTGAAAGTAGGAGACTTAGCACCTAATATTAATATTACAGATTATATTTCAAATACTCCAAAAGATATAAATTTTAAAAATAAATTTATTTTACTAGAGTTTTGGGCAACTTGGTGTGGTCCATGCCTGGAAGAAGTGCCAGTTTTGAATAAATTTCAGGATAAATTTAAAAACAAAAAGGACTTTGTTTTTATCTCAATCACCAATGAAAAACCCGATAAAGTACTAAGAACCATAAAGAGAATTCCTTTTAATTCTATTGTTGTAAGTGATCAATCAGGGACTACTTTTAAATCTTTTATAGAAGATAAAGATGGCAGCTATAGCATTCCGTCTACATTTTTAATTGATAATAAAGGGATTATTAAATGGATTGGTTCTCCAAGTGAACTAAATGATCTAGTATTAAATAAATTTATTAGTAATAAAGAGTTAAATGGTACAGATAACTCTTCAAGCAATTCGCCTCCTGGGCCAATATTTATTAAACCAACAGAAGAAAAAATCACTGATATAGCATATAAAACGATATATAATAGCGCAACAATAAACAATTTTACATTGTTAATGGGGAGTAAAAACGAATTTAATATGAATTTTAATGAATTAAAAAAAGAAGGGTTATATTTTGATTTAAACAAAAATATAATTTCAATTTTATCAAACCTGTCTAATGTTTTAGAATCTCAAATTCAAATTTCAGAAGATTTGAAAGAAAATAATTATAGCTTGTTTTATAAAAATAAAAATTTTAATGGAGAAAACGAATTAAAAAAAGACATAAAAGCTAAGCTTTTAAAATCAATAAATCTCTCGGAGACAGTTATTCATAAAAAAACAGACATATATGAATTGAAAGTAAAAAACAAAAGCAAATTGGAAGAGATTACAAATGAGATTGAAATTAAAAATGGTTATAACGCAACTCATTTTCTTTTTTCAAATGTTGAAATTGATGCAGTAATTAAAAGTATTAGTACTTATTTTAAAATTATAATTAAAGACAAAACCAATCTTAATGGGAAGTATGATTTTATTTTGAAAAATATATCACAGGATGAAATGATTAAAGATTTAGAAATATATGGTTTGTACCTTAATAAAGTTTATGATGAAGTAGAATTTTATAAGTATAATTAATTGTTATTTTCAACTTTCAATAAAATACGATTAGTTTACATTAGAATATTATTTTACAACAAAGCGCGTCAAGCAGCAATTACTAATCAAATGGTAGAGATTGTTGGTGGTGCTGAAGCGTTGAACGGATAATAACAATTCGAAATAAACTATCAGAGCCTCGCATTGCGGGGCTCTTTTTTTTGAGTATTTTTATCAAAAATTCACACCTTGGAAATTAGAGAACTTACTACACTAGAAGACATGTTGACTCAATTTGAGTTGATGCAACATTTGTACAGCAATAACTTTACTTTAGAAAAATACGAAGCCTACCTGACCGAAATGCTTCCTCATAATTATATTCAAATCGCGGTATACGAAGAAAATAAGTGCATTGGACTTTCGGGTCTATGGTCCGGGATTAAACTGTGGTCGGGACGCTATTTCGAAATAGACAATTTTATTGTGCATCCAGATCATCGTTCTAAAGGTGCAGGAAAATTAATGACTGATTATATCAATGCAAAAGCAGAAGAAGCGGGTTGTACCATGATTGTATTGGATGCCTTTACAGGGAATTTTACGGCACACCGTTTTTATTATAACCAAGGCTATTATCCAAGGGGATTTCACTTTATTAAAACGTTGAACGAAGCCGGATTGTCTTAAAAAAGCTGTTAACAAAACCAATTTCAAAACCCGAATTAAACCAAAGAATTCGTTATTTTTGTTTTTATCAAAACCTAAACCAGACCAACTTGGGATTATATAAAAGTCTTTTTAAACAAACCGCAATCTATGGATTAGCAACGGTTTTACCTCGAATGCTGAGTTTTTTACTTGTGCGTTTGTACACCGGAATCTTGCCTACAGGTGAGTATGGAGAAGTTTCTATTGTGCTTTCATGGATGGTTTTTTTCAACGTGGTATTGTCGTACGGGATGGAAACGGCTTTTTTCCGATTCTATAATTCTGAAACCGACAAAGAAAATGTGATTGCCACTTCGACTATTTCTATTTTTTGGTCGTCTATTATTTTTCTTTTTGGCGCTTTAATTTTTAGAGGAACGCTTGCTTCATTGGCCAATGTAGAGGTGCAATACGTTACTTATGCGATTTGGATTTTAGTGTTGGATGCGTTAGTGATTGTCCCTTTTTCAAAGTTGAGAGCCAATCAAAAACCAATGCTATATGCTATTATTAAGATTGGAAACGTAGCAGTTAATTTGGCATTAAACCTTTTCTTCTTATTGCTTTTGCCTAAAATTGCTGCTTCAAGTCCTAATTCATTTATTGGGAATTTGTATGTTGCTAATTATGAAATAGGCTATATTTTTGTTTCTTTTTTAGCAGCAAATTTACTAACCTTGCTCGTGCTATCACCTAATTATCTTTTCTTAACACGAAAATTTGATGCGGTACTTTGGAAAAAAATGATGCGCTATGGATTGCCTATTTTGGTTGCCGGAATTGCCTTTGCTGTCAATGAACATTTTGATAAAATTTTATTGGGTTATTGGTTACCCGAAAACGTTGCCAAGTCGGAAGTAGGAGCCTATTCAGCTTGTTATAAATTAGGCTTGTTTATGGTGTTGTTTGCCACAGCGTTCCGTTTGGGAATTGAACCCTTCTTTTTTAGTCATTCTAAAAGTGAAAATGCCCCTCAAACCTACGCCATGATTACCAAATATTTTGTCATTTTTGGTTCACTTATTTTGTTAGGAGTAATTGTTTTTGCCGATGTATTGAAGTTCTTGCTTTTGCATGACAAATCGTATTGGGAAGCCATGAAAGTGGTGCCGTTGATTATTTTGGCTAATTTCTTTTTGGGGATTTACAACAATCTTTCGGTTTGGTACAAATTAACCGACAGAACTAAAATGGGCGCCTATATTTCAATTGTTGGCGCTATTTTGACCCTGGTGTTGAATTATCTTTTGATTCCAAAATTCAGCTATTACGGTTCAGCAATTGCTACTATTGTGGCGTATGGAAGTATGATGTTTATTTCTTACGTTATGGGAAACAAGTATTATCCCATTCCGTATGATATGGAAAAAATAGGCGGATATTTGGGCTTGTCTATTGTATTCTCCGCTATTTCTTTTTACGGTTTCCGAGAAAATTATTTTGTTGGAATTCCGTTATTATTGTTGTTCATGTATTTTGTGTATCACAACGAAAAAGCAACCATCCTTTCAATCATTAAACGAAAAAAATAAAATGACTATAAAAATCATTAACAAGTCGCAACATCCATTACCTAACTATGAAACGATTGCTTCAGCAGGAATGGATTTAAGAGCCGATTTAAACGCTCCCATAACATTGGCTCCTTTAGGGCGAGTTATTGTAAAAACAGGCTTATTTATCGAGTTACCCATTGGATACGAAGCTCAAGTTCGTCCAAGAAGCGGATTGGCTATCAAAAAAGGAATTACAGTACTCAATTCACCAGGAACAGTCGATGCGGATTACAGAGGAGAAATAGGAGTGATTTTAGTGAATCTATCCAATGAAGATTTTGTAATTGAAAACGGCGAACGCATTGCTCAATTAATCATTGCCAAACACGAGCGTGCCGAATGGATTGAAGTTCAGGAACTGTCTGAAACCTCTAGAGGCGAAGGCGGATTTGGTAGTACGGGGGTGAAGTAAGCCCCCTAACCCCCAAAAGGGGGGATAGAAAAACTAGACAAAAAACAATTAATTTTTTAAAATCCTATTTACCCCTAATAGGAATTCCCCCTTCGGGGGCTAGGGGGCTAACATGAAAATAATAGTACCAATGGCAGGACGAGGTTCTCGTCTTCGCCCACACACATTGACCATTCCTAAACCGTTAATTCCAGTTGCTGGAAAACCTATCGTTCACCGTTTGGTGGAAGATATTGCGGGAGTGTTGAACCAAGAGATTGAAGAAATTGCTTTTATTATCCACGAAAGTTTTGGCAAACAAGTTGAAGCCGATTTGATTGCAATTGCTGAAAAATTAGGGTCTAAAGGAACAATTTATTACCAAAATGAAGCTTTGGGAACAGGTCACGCCATTATGTGTGCCAAAGATTCGTTGAGTGGCCCAGCGGTTATTGCTTATGCGGACACCTTAATTCGTGCCGACTTTGATTTGGATCAAAATGCCGATAGCGTGATTTGGGTAAAACAAGTAGATCAACCAGAAGCCTTTGGCGTAATCAACTTGAACGAAGCCAATGAAATCGTCGAATTGGTTGAAAAACCAAAAGAATTTGTTTCAGATTTAGCCGTAATTGGAATTTACTATTTCAAAGATGTGGCGGTTTTGAAAAACGAATTGCAATTGGTGTTAGACAATAATATCATTCACGGAGGCGAATACCAAATCAACGACGGAATCAAACAAATGATGGCTAAAGGCATGAAATTTGTTCCTGGAGAAGTGGCTGAGTGGATGGATTGCGGTAACAAAGATGTAACGGTAGAAACCAATTCTAGAATGCTAGGCTTTTTGCATAATGATGGAGAACATTTGGTGGATTATGGAGTAAAATCGGAGAATTCTACGATTATTCCGCCTTGTTATATTGGCGAAGATGTGGTGTTGATTAACGCTACTGTTGGACCTAATGTGTCTTTAGGTAAAGGATGTCACGTTGTTAATAGCACGATTAAAAACAGTTTGGTACAAACGCATTCGCATATTAAAAATGCCAATTTAGACAATGCGATGATTGGAAATCACGCGAGTTTTGATGGAAATTTTACTAGCATCAGCATCGGAGATTATTCGGTTTTAGAATAAAAACAATATGAACACAAAGACGATAGTATTTTTCTGTATCACTCTGTTTCTTCCGCTTTCGGGATGGACGCAAACAGAACCTGAAGAAATTGCTATGGTCTCGGATGAATTTCAGGATTCCTTTTACGAATCCTTGTTGCAAAAAGGAATTGAGAATTACGACAAAGCGATTGTGGCTTTAGAGAAATGTTTGGTGAGCCAACCCAATAACGCAACAGTTCATTTTGAATTAGGCAAAAACTATTTGGCTTTAAAGCAATACGAAAACGCTTATCAAGCGTTTCAAAAAGCAACCCAAATTGAGCCGAAAAACAAATGGTTTTGGACAGGAATCTATGACTTAAGTTTTCAAACGAAGAATTACGAACGCGCGATGACTGCGGTACAACAACTAATTTTGTTTGACGAGCGTAATAAAGACGATTTGATTCCGTTGTATATGGCAACCAATCAATTAGAAAAAGCATTGACTTTGATAGGGGAGATGAATGCTAAATACGGCAAGACACAAGAGCGCACGCAGTTTAAAAATCAAATCCTTTTGGCTACCAAAAATCAAAATTCAGATTGGAAAGAGTTGTCTGAATTTAAGAATTATTTGGACGCCAATGACGGAAACCAAGCGGTTCAAATTATGAATAGTATTTTGGCAAACACTCAAATTCCTAATGCAGTTAAGCACCGAGTGGTTAATGAATTCTTGATTTTTGCGTATACTAATCCGCAATATGAAGGCGCTTTGGAAAACGCAATTTCAGTTTTCGATTCGGATAAAGAAATCAACGTTGCGCAAGCTATTGGAAAGTTCTATCAAAATAAAAACAATACAGAGAATGCGATTCGTTTTTATGAATTGGCACTTCAAAAAGAAGTTGGAATAGTGGAAACTAACTTGCTTTTGCTTCAAGCCTATACAACGGCTAAGCAGTTTCAAAAACTAGCAAAGAAAGCAGAAGAAGGAATGGAATTGTATCCTTCTCAGGCGTATTTTTATTTTTATTTTGGCTTAGCCAACAATCAAATGCGCCAATTTAATAAAGCGAAGGAAGCCTTAGAAACCGGTTTGGATTTTGTAATAGACGATTTGGATTTGGAAATCAATTTTAATTTACAATTGGCGGAAGCCTATAATGGTTTGGGCGACTTTAAGAAAAAAGACAACTTTTTTGCGAAAGCAGATCAATTAATACAGCAGAAAAAGAAATGAGAAAGGTCATACTATTGGTGTTTTTAACGGTGTTGGCGTCTTGTAAAACCAAACAAGCAGCGGTGACAATAGCGCCTGAAGTTACTTCAACTAAAGAAGTTTCGGCAGAGGATGTTATAGCCAATCATTATAACAACAAAACCAACTTTGAGACCGTTTATATCAAATCGAATGTGCGTTTTTCGGATGAAAAGCAAACCCAAAACGTAACGGCGGAAATTAAAATTAAGAAAGACGAACAAATTTTAATTAGCGTTCGTTTCCTTGGAATTACAATGGCGAAAGCGTTGATCACTCCCTCATCAGTAAGTTATTACGAAAAGATGAATGGCAGCTATTTTGAGGGCGATTTCAGCGGTCTAACACAATGGTTGGGAACCGATCTAGATTTTTCTAAAATTCAAAATATGTTGTTGGGCGAAGCATTTGACAATTTACAACAAGGAAAATATGCTTTGTCAAAGGTGGATGAAGGCTTTGAATTAACTGATTTGCAATCAAAAAAAACAATAAAATCATTTGTTTTAGATAAAGAAAACTTCCGAATTCAAGGACAAGCTATTGGTCAGCCAGAGCAAGATAGAATGATTCAAGTGGGTTATTCGGGCTACGCTTCATTTAAAGAAGGAAGTGTTCCAATGCAGACTTTGATTCAAACTTTTCAAGCTAAAGGCAAGACAGAAATTAGTTTCAATTACAATACAGTTACTTTCAACGAAGCACTTTCTTTTCCATATAGCATTCCAAATGGGTATAAAAGAATAATAATTAAGTAAATTTGCAAAAACAGTTCACCATGCCAAAATTTCTCCTTAGTCTACTTTTTGTTTGCACCACCACTTTGGTTTGGAGTCAAGACTCGCAACAAGAAAAGCTAGAACAACGAAAAGCTCAAATTCAGCAAGAAATAAAAGAGAACGAAAGACTCTTACAAACCGTTAAGAAAAAAGAAAAATCTGCGGTGAGTGTCATGGCTATTCAAGAGAAAAAAATAGCGCTGAAGGAAAATTTGATCAAGACCACAGAGAAACAAGCGAAGTTGTTGAGTAACGATATGTACATTAATCAGGTAGAAATTAATAAGCTTAAGAAAGAATTAAAGATTCTTAAAGAAGATTACTCTAAAATGATTATTAAGTCTTATAAAAGCCGTTCAGAAGAGAGTAGAGCGATGTTTTTATTGTCGTCCAAAAACTTCCAACAAGCCTATAAAAGGCTACAGTATATGAAGCAATATACAAGTTTTAGAAAAATTCAGGGCGAAGAGATAAATGTGAAGTCAAAAGAATTGGTGGTATATAATCAAAAACTGGATGTCCAAAAATCAGCCAAACAAAAATTGATTGACGAAAAAGAAAAAGAACGTTTGTCTTTAGAGCAAGAAAAGAAAGAACAAGAAAAACTAGTCAATGCAATCAAGAAAGACAAAAATAAAATTGCTACTGACATCAAGAAAAAACAACAAGAAGCGCGCGCAATTGACAAGCAAATTGATCGTTTGATTCGTCAAGCCATTGCCGAAGCCAATAGAAAGGCTGCTGCCGAACGTGCAAAACAAAAAGCTGCCGCTACTGCTGCCGCCAAAGAAAAGAAAGCCGCTGCTGCTGCCGCTGCCAAAGAATTAGCGAGTGCTAACAAAACCGGCAAGACCATCAAAACAGTGGTTAAACCTGTAGTGGAAGAAGAACCGGCAGAAGAAGCTAAGAAACCAATTTCATCAACTAAAATTGAGTTAACACCAGAAGCAAAAATTGTAGCGGATAATTTTAGAGCCAACAAAGGAAGGCTGCCTTATCCTGTTGAACGTGGATCAATTACATTAGGTTTTGGAAATCAACCCCACCCGGTCTATAAATCCTTAATGGTTCACAATAGTGGAGTAGAGATCACTACAGATCAGGGCGCTAACGCAAGAGCTGTTTTTGATGG
>JAGNSF010000156.1 GCA_017988155.1 Flavobacterium sp.
AATTCCACCCAAACATCCATTTAACGTAAAAGTACTCAATAGATTAAACAAAATTAAAGAAGCCTTATTCTTAAAAAAATAATTATACCATGAAGAAAGTTGTATTAGCCTATAGCGGAGGATTAGACACCTCTTATTGCCTAAAATATTTAAAAAATGAAAAAGGATATGAAGTCCATACTGTGTTAATCAATACGGGTGGTTTTGATGACGAAGAGCTACAAGCAATTGAAAAAAGAGCTTATGAATTAGGAAGTGCGCAACACGCCAACCTTACTATTCTAGACAAATACTACGATAAAGCTATTAAATATTTAATTTATGGCAACGTATTGAAAAACAACACTTACCCACTTTCTGTAAGTGCAGAGCGTGTTTTTCAAGCGATTGAAGCGATTAAATATGCAAAATCAGTTGGCGCTAGCGCTATTGCACACGGAAGTACTGGTGCTGGAAACGACCAAATTCGTTTTGATTTGATTTTCCAAACCATCGCTCCTGAAATTGAAATCATCACTCCTATTCGTGACTTAAAATTATCACGTCAGGAAGAAGTAGATTATTTGGCTAAAAACGGCGTACACTATTCTTGGGAAAAAGCACAATATTCGATCAACAAAGGACTTTGGGGAACTAGTGTAGGCGGAAAAGAGACCTTAACTTCACACCAAGCATTACCAAGTGAAGCCTACCCTTCTCAATTGCAAAAACAAGGAGAGGAAAAAGTGTCTTTAGATTTTTATGAAGGGCAATTAGTTGCTGTAAATGGCAAAAAAGACACGCCTCCAAACAATATTGTGCTTTTAGAAAAATTGGCAAATGCCTATGCTATTGGTCGAGACATTCACGTAGGCGACACCATTATTGGAATCAAAGGAAGAGTGGGATTTGAAGCCGCAGCACCATTGATTATCATCAAAGCACATCATTTGTTAGAGAAACATACTTTAGGGAAATGGCAACAATATTGGAAAGAACAATTGGGTAACTGGTACGGCATGTTATTCCACGAAGGACAATTCTTAGATCCAGTAATGCGTAATATTGAAACTTTCTTGGAAGACACTCAGAAAACAGTCAACGGAACCGTAACTGTAACTTTGAAACCGTATCACTTTTCATTAGACGGAATCGAATCTAAAAATGATTTGATGAATACTGGATTTGGACAATATGGCGAAATGAACAATGCTTGGACATCCGATGATGCCAAAGGATTCATTAAGATTTTAGGAAATGCACAAAATATATTTTCATCTGTAAACCAATTGAGTCATGATTAAAGTTGGAATAATTGGAGGTTCTGGATACACCGCGGGCGAACACATCAGAATTTTGATGTTTCACCCCAATGCAACTCTAGATTTTGTTTACAGCACGACTAATGCTGGTAAGCCCTTATCTATTGCACATCATGATTTGATGGGCGATATTGAAATGAATTTCACCGACCAAGTAAATCCTGACGTCAATGTGGTTTTCTTGTGTTTAGGACACGGAAAATCAAAAGCTTTTTTAGAACAAAACCAATTTTCAAATCACACTAAAATTATTGATTTAGGAAACGATTTTAGATTGACAAAAGACGCTGAATTAGACGGAAAGCAATTTGTTTACGGTTTGCCTGAGTTGAACAAAACAGCCATTCAATCCGCTAATTACATTGCTAATCCGGGTTGTTTTGCAACGGCAATTCAATTGGCTTTATTGCCATTGGCTAAAAATGGATTGTTAAACGATGACGTACATATTAACGCTACAACTGGAAGTACAGGAGCTGGAGTGAGTCTTTCAGAAACGACACATTTCAGTTGGAGAAACAATAATATGTCGCATTACAAAGCCTTTGAACATCAACATTTGGGAGAAATCAATCAAAGCATCCAACAATTGCAATCGGGATATCCAAACGAATTGCTATTTGTTCCTAATAGAGGGGATTTCGCAAGAGGAATTTTTGCAACACTTTATACTAAAGTGGAAGAAAGTTTGGAAGATATCGTAACAAAATATGAAGCCTATTATGCCGACCAACCTTTCGTAACCGTTACTACTACTAATATCAACATGAAGCAAGTAGTTCAAACGAACAAATGCATCATCAGTTTAATGAAAAAAGGAAACCGGCTTTTGATTACTTCGGTAATCGATAACTTAACCAAAGGAGCCTCAGGACAAGCGATTCAAAATATGAACTTGTTATTTGGGCTAGAAGAAACCACAGGTTTGCATTTAAAGCCTTGTGGATTCTAAATAAAATTGTTTCAAGTTTAAGGTTTAAAGTTCTCTCGAAACCTGAAACCTGAAACTTCAAACTTTAAACTTAAAAAAATGAACTTATTTGACGTTTATCCTTTATACAATATCACCCCTGTAAAAGCAGTAGATTGCACTATTACAGACAATAAGGGTGTAGAATACCTAGATTTATACAGTGGTCACGGCGTAATTTCGATTGGTCACACTCACCCCTATTATGTGTCAAAATTGAAAGAACAATTGGATGCCATTGGGTTTTACTCGAATGCTATTCAGAATCCATTGCAAGTAGAATTAGCTGAAAAACTAGGTAAATTATCTGGTTATGAGGATTATAGTTTGTTTTTGTGTAGTTCTGGGGCTGAAGCCAATGAGAACGCACTGAAATTAGCTTCTTTCCATAACAACAAATCACGTGTGATTGCTTTTGACAATTCCTTCCACGGTAGGACTTCAGCAGCAGTTGCGGTTACCGATAACAAAAAGATTGTAGCGCCTTTGAATGCGCAGCAAGTGGTAACTTTTTTGCCTTTGAACCAAATTAAATTGGTCGAAGCCGAATTGAAAAAAGGAGACGTTTGTACTGTTATCATTGAAGGCATTCAAGGCGTGGGCGGATTGGACGAAGGAACTACCGAATTCTTTCAAGATTTAGAAAAAGTCTGCGCAAAATACAACGTTGTATTAATTTTAGACGAAGTTCAGTCCGGATACGGAAGAACTGGAAAATTCTTTGCACACCAACACCACAATATCAAAGCCGATATTATTTGTTTGGCAAAAGGAATGGGAAATGGATTTCCAATTGGTGGAATATTAATCTCACCCAAATTCAAAGCGAGTTATGGTTTATTAGGTACCACTTTTGGCGGAAGTCATTTGGCTTGTGCAGCCGGAATTGCAGTTTTGGATGTTATAAAAGAGGAAAAATTAATAGATAATGCGAACGAAGTATATGCATATTTCTTAGAAGTTATTCAACAAATTCCTGAAGTAAAAAAGGTAAAAGGAAAAGGATTGATGCTCGGAGTTGAATTTGATTTTGAAATCAATGACCTTCGTAAAAAAATGATTATTGACAAGCATATTTTTACTGGAAATGCCAATAACAAAAATCTATTACGAATTCTTCCACCCTTGACAATCAATAAGAAAGGAATAGATACCTTTATTGTTGCTTTAAAAGAAAGTTTGAAAGAAATGCAATCTTAATTTCATGAGTACACTACTTTCAATAGCCAAAAGAAATGCCGTTTTAAGCCGAATGGCAACACTTCTTGAAGAAGAAAGGGCCAACCTTAAATCTGTTAACCTGCAAGACTTGGATAATTATTCTGGAGCCGATTTAGCTATGGAGAAACGTCTTTTGGTAGACGACGCTAAAATTGACGGAATGATTTTGTCGATGCAACAATTGGCGAGCCAAGAAGATCCTATTGGAGTAGAACGTTTTCATTTTGTTCATGAAAAAGGAATGAAAATCACCAACAAAACTGCTGCTTTTGGTACCGTGATGATTATTTACGAATCACGTCCAGATGTTACAGTTGAAGCCGGAGGTATTGCTTTCAAGTCGGGAAACAAAATTCTATTGAAAGGCGGAAAAGAATCTTTGCTTTCCAATTTGAAAATTGTAGCGCTTTGGCACCAAGCCTTGAAAGAGAATGAAGTTTCAGGGAATTGGGTTGAATATTTAAATTACAACCGAACAGAAACCCAAGCTTTTTTAGAAAAACCAACACAACGAGTAGATTTAATTGTGCCTCGTGGTGGAGAACAATTGATAGCTTTTGTAAAACAACACGCCACATGCCCTGTTATTGTGAGCGGACGTGGGAATAATTTTGTATACGTCAATCAAGAAGCCGATGTACAAAAAGCGATGAACATTATCATTAATGGCAAAACATCTAATATTTCAGTTTGTAATGCTTTGGACAAAGTACTAATCAATACTAATTTGAGTAATTGGGAGTCTTTTGCTCAACAATTAGTTGAAGCGTTACAAAAGCACAAGGTGGCTATTTTAGGTGACCAAAAAGTGGCTGCTGAGACAGGAGTTCCTCTAATTGAATCCGATTTGATTTGGTACGAAGAGTTTTTGGATTTCAAAATTGTTATTGGAACGGTTAATTCCGACCAAGAAGCCATTGAAAAGATCAATCACTATTGCGGTGGACATTCAGCTTCTATCATTACAGAAAACGAGGCTACAGCCCAAGAATTTATGGATAATGTGGATACGGCAGCCGTCTACCACAATGCCTCAACTCGATTCACGGATGGAGGACAATTTGGAT
This sequence comes from Flavobacterium sp., assembly GCA_017988155.1. Taxonomy (GTDB): domain Bacteria; phylum Bacteroidota; class Bacteroidia; order Flavobacteriales; family Flavobacteriaceae; genus Flavobacterium. Next base: position 4,560 of record JAGNSF010000156.1, read on the forward strand.
TAGGAGGCGAATTAGCCATTAGTACAGATAAATTACACCAACGCGGTCCTATTGGATTACAGCATTTAGTTACTAACAAATGGTACATATACGGAGATGGACAGATACGATAATATTTTAAACACAAAGACA
>JAGNSF010000157.1:0-2361 GCA_017988155.1 Flavobacterium sp.
TTTTCATGAAATACCAAAACTTTCCAAACGATGTAAATCCAGGGGAAAGAATTTTGTTAGATGATGGAAAATTAATTTTCGAAATTGTTTCAACTGACAAGAAAACAGAAGTTGTTGCTAAAGTAATTCAAGGTGGTGAATTGAAATCTAAAAAAGGAGTTAACCTTCCAAATACTAAAATTTCACTTCCAGCATTGACTGAAAAAGATATTGCAGATGCTATTTTTGCTATTGGTCAACAAGTAGATTGGATTGCGCTTTCATTCGTAAAAACACCAAGAGACTTACAAGACCTTCAAGAATTAATTGCTGAGCATTCAGAATTTAAAATTCCAATTATCGCTAAAATCGAAATGCCTGAAGCATTAGAGAATATGGACAAAATTGTAGCGTATTGTGATGCTTTAATGGTGGCTCGTGGAGATTTAGGAGTTGAACTTCCTGCTCACGAAGTGCCATTGGTACAAAAAGAATTAATTGTTAGAGCTAAAACCGCTCGTATCCCAGTTATTGTGGCAACACAAATGATGGAAACTATGATTACTAGTTTGACTCCAACACGTGCAGAAGTAAATGATGTGGCCAACTCAGTTATGGACGGTGCTGATGCAGTAATGCTTTCTGGAGAAACTGCAGCAGGAAACTATCCTGTTCAAGTAATCCAAAAAATGACTCAAATCATTGAAGCAGTAGAAGATTCTCCGCTAATCAAAGTACCACAAAACACACCACAAGTTAGAACGAATCGTTTTATTACTAAAACCATTTGTCAACATGCTGCTCAAATGGCTAACGTAATCAAAGCAAAAGCAATTTGTACATTGACTAATAGTGGGTATACTGCTTTCCAAATTTCATCTTGGAGACCATCGGCTCATATTTTAGTTTTTACTTCAAACAAAAGGATCTTAACTCAATTGAACTTATTGTGGGGAGTTAAATCTTTTTACTATGCTAAATCTGTTAGTACAGATGACACAGTAACTGATGTAAACGAAATTGCAAGACAAAAAGGATTTGTTGAAAAAGGTGATTTCTTAATCAACTTAGCGGCTATGCCTGTTACTGATAAAGGGATGGTAAACACTTTAAGAGTTTCTGAAATAGAACAATAAGTCTATTATATTTAAAAAAGCCCTCGTTTAGAGGGCTTTTTTATTGTAAAAATTTTATGAATAATTAAACATTTAATTATCAAAATATATTTTACTTTTGAGGTACTAAATCTAAATTATTATGAGTTCAAATTCAAAAAATCCGTTTTTAAACAATAGAATCTTTACTTCATCGAAAGAAGAAGTTCATGAAGCGACTATCATTGGTCATGAACAAACAATGACCATTGCCGGAACAATGAACAAGAGTTTAATTTTGTTTTTACTACTAACTGCAGCCGCAATGATTACTTGGTGGATGGCTGCTAACGGACAAAGCCCAATGGTTCCAATGATTGGAGGCGCCATAATGGGACTTATATTAGTCGTTATTGCTACATTTAAACCACAGCTTTCAGGTTATTTAGCTCCAGGATATGCAGTATTTGAAGGCTTATTCATTGGGGGTATCTCTGCAATTTTTGAATTAAAATTTCCAGGAATTGTGACTCAAGCCGTTGGAGCGACTTTAGTAACTTTTGCCGTTTGTTTGGGTTTATACAAATTCAAGATTGTACAAGTAACTGAAAGATTTAAATCTATTGTTATTGCAGCTACTTTAGCTATTGCCACTTATTATTTAATTTCATGGTTGGTCTCTTTGTTTACCAATTTCACTCCTGTTCACCACGGAAACTCGATGATGAGTATTGGAATTAGCGTTTTTGTAATTGTAATCGCAGCCATGAATTTATTTTTGGACTTTGACCAAATTGAAGAAGGTGCTAATAGAAAAATGCCAAAATACATGGAATGGTACGGGGCTATGGGGTTGATGATTACACTAGTTTGGTTGTACATGGAATTCTTACGATTACTTTCTAAGTTAAATAGTAGAGACTAATTTTGTCTACCTCATTTTAAAGCTCCATTGTGAATTCATAATGGAGCTTTTTTATTAGAAGGTTTCTGAATTTTTCTTCTACCACATAGAAACATAGCACATTTTAACCTTAAAAAGAAAGGTTAGAAATAACAAATTACTTTTCACATAGTTGCTTAAGTGAAAAGCGAAGCGTCTATACTCTCTTTAATTATTCCCTTTTTTCTATGTTTCTATGTGGTGAAATTTTTATACCAATTAAAATGCAAACTGCAATTGTACTACCACTGTTTTCTTTTGTTCCGTATTCAAATTACTCAACGATATGCCGAGTAACCGAACTGAATCTTTCATTCGCTCTTGATACAATAACTCTTTTACGTT
>JAGNSF010000157.1:2461-4661 GCA_017988155.1 Flavobacterium sp.
ATTAAAATGCAAACTGCAATTGTACTACCACTGTTTTCTTTTGTTCCGTATTCAAATTACTCAACGATATGCCGAGTAACCGAACTGAATCTTTCATTCGCTCTTGATACAATAACTCTTTTACGTTTTCAAGAATCAACCCTTTATCTGCAATGAAATAGGGCACGGTTTTACTTCTAGTTTGTTGTGAAAAATCACTGTATTTTATTTTCAAAGTGACTGTTTTTCCTGCAATATTTTGTTTTTTTAAACGACGTTCTAAATTGGTCGCTATATTGTCGAGTTGTTCCAACATAAATATTTCAGAAGACAAGTTGGTGTCAAAAGTATGTTCTGCAGCAACTGATTTTGTAATCCGATCCGGTTTAACTTCACTATTATGAATGCCACGTACTACATGGTAATAAAAAACACCCGATTTGCCAAAATGGGTTGATAAAAAATCTAACGATTTACTCTTTAGTTCTAATCCAGTAAAAATTCCCAATTGGTACATTTTTTCAGTAGTAACTTTCCCAACTCCATAAAACTTCCTAATAGGTAATTCCTCCAAAAACGAAATCACTTCTTCTGGATTAACCGTTTTTTGTCCATTGGGTTTGTTATAATCACTAGCTATTTTTGCCACAAATTTATTGACCGAAATTCCCGCCGAGGCCGTTAATCCAACCTCGTTTAAAATTCGCATTCGGATTTCTTGTGCTAATAAAGTGGCGCTTGGATTTCCTTTTTTGTTATGGGTAACGTCTAAATATGCTTCGTCAAGTGAAAGCGGCTCCACCAAATCGGTATAGTCATGGAAAATTTTGTGGATTTTTTTTGAAATCTCTTTGTATCGATCAAAACGAGGTTTGACAAAAATTAGTTCTGGACAATTTTTTTTAGCCAAAACACCGCTGATAGCACTTCGAACACCAAATTTTCTAGCTTCATAACTTGCCGCAGCAACCACGCCTCTATTTTCTGAACCACCAACAGCAATAGGTTTGCCTCGTAATTCCGGATAATCCATTTGCTCCACGGAAGCATAGAACGCATCCATGTCAATATGAATAATTTTTCTATTGGAATTAATTTCGAGCATAGCACAAATTTATACAAAAAGGTTACGTCAAAATCAACTAACTTTGAAATCAAATAATCCAATTCGATATGATTGAAATAGAAAGAAAGTTCTTAGTCTCTTCAGACTTATTTAAAAGCGATGCTTTGCGCAAAAATCATATTGCTCAAGGATATTTGAATTCGAATATAGAACGCACCGTACGCGTACGAATTAAAGGCGAGAAAGGATTTCTAACAATAAAAGGAAAATCGAATGAAACTGGCCTATCCCGTTTTGAATGGGAAAAAGAAATTCCAGTTGATGAAGCAAAAGCACTATTACAACTTTGTGAAAAAGGAATAATTGAAAAAAATCGTTACGAGGTTAAGGTGGGAAAACACCTATTTGAAGTGGATGAATTTATAGGAGAAAACGAAGGTTTACTGATGGCGGAAGTCGAATTAGAATCGGAGGCTGAAGTATTTGAAAAACCAAAATGGTTAGGGCTTGAAGTAACACAAGATCATCGCTATTACAATTCCTATTTAAGCAACAATCCGTTTACAAAATGGTAACTTAGTTTTCTACAATTTCAATTTTTACGCGCAACATACCACTTCTTTTATTGTCTGCAAGATCCATAAAAGCGCGTTTAGTTAAATCAATTTCTTTAGATCGCACAAAAGGGCCTCTGTCGGTAATCTCAACAATTACAGAGTTTCCATTAGCTTCATTAGTAACTTTCACCTTGGTGCCAAAAGGTAATTTTTTATGTGCAGCGGTGTAGCCGTTATTACTGAATTTTTTTCCGCTAGTTGTACGTCTCCCATTAAACTTGTCTGCGTAATACGACGCAATAACCGATTTTTTATACGCTTTTAGCTGAACGGGTTTTGTTGGAATACTATCTGCAACTAAAGAAATATCAGCAGACGCAATTTTACTTTTTTTAACCGTATCTTTTGCTATTGCTTGCTTTTGCTTACTTTGAGTTGGTATTTGGCTCCAAACCAATCCAACCACAAAAACAGTACATAACAGTATCAAACCTTTTTTCATGTTTGGTGTTTTTTAATTTAAATAAATGGGATAAAAAAAGTCCTTTTCAGGACTTTATTTTTAGAACCATAAACTCCACGGAATTCTACTTAAGAT
>JAGNSF010000158.1 GCA_017988155.1 Flavobacterium sp.
TCATACAAATACTGTAAATCTCTTTTCCGTTTGTTGAATAGGTAGTTTCTAAAGTTAATTTTTCGGCATATTGTTTGGCTTGTGCCACACCTTCGCCAACGCCTAAATCATCACTTTTTGCTTCTACCACAGCCAATTTAATACCTTTGTAAACCAATACATAGTCAGCAATAATTTTCTTAGACCTACCACCACCAGTTTGTATTTTACCCGCAGTAATGTTGTATTCACGAAGGATTTTTGAACCTTCTATAACTCCCCAACCACAAGCCTTTAGCTTTGGGTCGATAAATTCTGCTCTTGTATCTGCTTCGTTCATAAATTTTCTTTTATCATCCATTTATCAAATTACCATCAAATAAGAAACCCAACGTTATCAACATTTTGACAGATTTATTAACATCATTTATCAAATAACCATCAAATAAAAATTTAAGCCCAAAAAGGAACATAACTCCTATGTTTCCGTGATTTATTTTGTGGGTCATCCTCTTTTATCATTCCTGCTTCAAAAGTGTCTTTTATTATCCTAGAGGCTATAGCTGCATTTTTATCATCAATAGTAAAACGTTCTCTCAAACTTTGATTTGACATTTTCTCATTTGAGACCCGTTTTAAACACGAATGTTGATAACAAGCTCTTATTTTCTCTTTCTTATCAAGATCATTCAACGATTTATAACTGTATATAGTAACTCGCGTTCTGTTTTCATCTGTAATGACATTAATTGGCGGCAATTGATATAATTCGTTGTAAAAAATAACTTTGTCAAGACCACTTCCTTTTTCTTCACAAAAGCCCATTCTTCTCATTAAATCAGCCAATTTTTCATTTCTTGAGATGTAAGAATCAATAAATCTGTCGGGTATGATTAATGGATTCCCCGGATTAGAAATTTCAATTCTATCGCTAAAAATTTCTATCATTGGAAATCCTTTAACTGATAAATCTTGATGAATTAGGGCATTAGCTACTAACTCACGTAAGGCAATTTCAGGATACATCCTTGACTCTTTTCTAAATGCCTTTCCTATTTCTTCATTGGCAGGTAATTGACTGTTTAGCCATTCCACTAATCCTAAGAAACCTAAAGCATATCCTTTAACACCTATTTGTTCCCTTACTGTATCTACTTTATTCTTGTCTTTGTAAACAATAACACGAACCGATTTTCTTGCTACCGATTCAAATTCAGGCAAACTTTTTCCAAACAATATTGCCCCGAGATTGGTTATGGCATATCCTTGAGATTTTACAATCAAATTTTCCGCTATGAATTTTTCAATCACGCCTGCTTGATTAGATGGATAAGGCAATTTCATTAAATCAAAATAAGTCTCAGTACTTAATAGTTGTATTACGTCACTTGCTTTCAGATTATCTCTTGCAATTTCTAGCTCAAAAGGCTTGGCTTTTTTTTGCCAAATTTTAGCTTCTTTATCTGGAAAATCTGTTAGATTTCTTGTAATGCTTCCTACTCTAATGTATGCGTGATGAAAGAAATTTACCGGTCTACCTTGTGCTGCAGGAATTACAAAAAGGGCAATATTTCTATTTGCGTCAAACGAAAATTCATAAATACGAAAATCTATTCTTGGGTCTAAACGTTGCGCTAACCAATGCTCTAACTCTTCTTTTCCTTTTGTGTGTTGTTTAGGCTTAAACGTAGTCCCTTTAATGATGTGTGTTTTATCTTCTACACCAAAAACCAAATAGCCAAAGTCTTGGTTAACAATAGCGGCACCATTTGATAAAGCAGAAATGCGTTCCCCAATTTCTTGCTCAGAATGAAAATTGAGTTTAAACTCCACCCACTCACTTTCGTTGGGTTGTTTAACCAATTCGTTTACTAATTCTATGAGTTGTTGGTCATTCATAATCTTGAATTTTCAAATCTAGGGTTACACTTCAAAATAAAAAATGCTTCAGCAAAATGCACAAAGTTTTTACCAAAGTTTGTTGGGATTAAAATATTAAATCTCATTGTGTTTTCCTTAATCCAATTACCAACGTTAGTATTACTTAACAATGCTTGAAATTCGGCATCACCTAATAATGATTTTGATAAATTACTATTAGAACTATTTGGATTATAGTGCTGTGATTGATAGCGTGCGTTAGAGTTAACGTTAACCTTACCCACTTTTAAATAAGTATCATTCCATTTGAAAATATAAACAGCTGCTTTATTGGCTGGTAATTGCAATGGGATGTGATTTTGAATACCTAAATTCCATTGAAGTAGTTCAATATCATTAACATCACAATTAAAACCTGCATTTATAGCAGAATTGCACAATGATTGAATATCTTGTTGTGTAATCATACTAATGCTTTTTCGGTTTTCAACTCCCCACTAAAAGCCTTTTGTAAAACTGATTTTTTGAGTTCTTCTAAATCATTTATTTTTTGGTAGTAAATAGCTTCTAATTTTTTTGTTTCGGCAGATAAAGCATCAAGTTTTTGAACGATTTTTTGTTGTTCTTTAATTGGGGGTAATGGTATTATTCTTTCCTCCATTGAACCCTTACTAACGTGCATCATTGTAGTTCCTGTTCCTTGAGCTGCTTTTATTTTTTCTTTATCCCATTCTAATAGAATAAATAAAAACTCTTTGCTAACTATACTTAAATTAGGAATGACTTTCCAGATATGATAGTGATAAATAACTTTTTTACCTTTCCATATTCTTGGGCCAAAAGAAGCTGACCAAGCATAAAGTAAATCACCTTCTTGACAGTATTTATCATCTGGCAATTCTAAATCAGAATAATACCAATGATTATTTGTGAAAAAATTACCAACTCTTAGAACAGTATATTTACCTTCATTTAATAGCTCTTGCTTTTTATAAGCTCTCCCATTAATTAAAGTGCAGATTGCGTCAATTCTTTTTTTCTCCCAATTTCCATTCTCAAAAAACCCTTGCAAATAGCTTTCAAAAAGTTCTTTGGAGTTTTTAAGGTTTTGTTCGGCATTTGCTTTTGCTTTGGCTATGGCAGAAAATGCTTCGTCTAAGATGGCAACGATGCGTTGTTGCTCGGGAAGGGATTTTGGATAAGAAAATACTACTTGTTTTACTGCTGCACCGTTAAAATGTGGTTGTGCTGCTCCAGATGCTAAACTATTTGCTTGCTCCCAATATGATTTTGTCTTTGTAAAATACCAATAAAGTTTATTTTCAACTTTCTCTTTAAAGTTTATTCTAATCAGGTATGATGCAAATACAGAAGGTTCGAAATCTTGATAAAGAAGAACTTTTGCAAAAGTTGCACCAGTTCTTGCCATTAGTAAATCCTTATCACGAATTAAAAAACCTTCGGCTTCTTTTGAATGTTTTAGATACTTTTTTTCCGTAGAAATTAATTCGCCATTACTATCAATATCTGTAATTCTAACATATCTGTAATCTCCTTCCTCAACTGATTTATCGGTAAATCCATACTCAACATCAGCAATCTCACCAAGCAATTTTATCTCCCAACCTTGTTTCATATCAGTTCCAAAATTGAGTTTAAAATGCCAGCACTTTCTTCGTCCAATGCTTTCATTTCTTCTAATATTTCTTGTGGTTGGCGTAAAGCGGCTTCTTCTTTTTTATTAGGGTTTTTGGCACTTAGGTCAAAGGTGGTTTGGTCAATGTCTTTTACCGCAATGCTCCAAGAATTGTCGCTATCTTCTTTAGTTTTTTGTAATTCTACAAAATCAGCTAAATCTTTTTCATTTAAGGCATTGGTTTTGCCTAAGTTTCTATCCAAGTTCAATTGGTAAAACCAAACTTTTTTGGTGGCACTTCCTTTTTCAAAAAACAACACCACAGTTTTTACTCCAGCACCAGTAAAAGTGCCACCAGGTAAATCTAACACGGTATGTAGGTTGCAATTTTCTAACAATTGTTTTCGTAATGCCACAGAAGCATTATCGGTATTGCTTAAAAAGGTGTTTTTAATTACCACCGCAGCCTTACCACCAGCCTTTAGTATTTTAATAAAATGTTGTAAAAATAAGGAAGCTGTTTCACCCGTTTTAATAGGGAAATTTTGTTGCACTTCGGCACGTTCTTTACCACCAAATGGGGGGTTAGCCAATATAATATCAAAGCGATCTTTTTCTTGTATATCAGCTAAGTTTTCGGCAAGGGTGTTGGCGTGTACAATGTTTGGTGCTTCAATACCGTGAAAAATCATATTCATTGTACCAATAATGTACGCTAATGATTTTTTCTCTTTACCGTAAAAGGTTCTTTTCTGTAAAATTTCTACATCTGTAGTAGTAAGTTTTTTGCTGTTTTGTAAATAGGCAAAAGCTTCACATAAGAAACCAGCACTACCCACAGCACCATCGTAAATTGTATTGCCTATTTCTGGAGCAACAACTTTTACAATAGTGGTAATTAATGGTCTTGGTGTGTAGTATTCGCCACCATTACGCCCAGCATTACCCATATTCTGTATTTTAGACTCATACAAATGGCTCATTTCGTGCTTTTCAGCGTGTGTACGGAAACGAAGTCCGTCTATAAGGTTAATTACTTCACGAAGATTATATCCGCTTTGTATTCTGTTCTTCAATTCGCTAAAAATCTCACCAA
>JAGNSF010000159.1 GCA_017988155.1 Flavobacterium sp.
ACAATAATAGATCCAATTCGTACAACTCATGACTTAATCGGTAGATTGCTATGGCATAAAATCCTGGATAGGCCAAATACACTTCTTCTAGATTATTAGAAGCAGGATCGTTTTCTAAAATATAAGCAGCATCTTGATTTAGTTTTTCAAGAACAGAAGGTAATTGGGCTAGGAATTTGTCCCAAAAAGAATCGCATAAATGGCTTGGTTTTTTGCAAGCAATAGACGAAATTTCTTTGAAAAGAAGTTCAAGTTCATCGATGCTTTTTTCCAATGAAGCACTTCCGTCAAACAAGGTGTAGAATAGTTTTTCGGTAAAAGCTTCGGTTTTAGTTTTAATGCTGTAATTCATTGAAAAGTCACTTTTCAATGAATTGATATTTTGGATAATCTGATTATTGGTCACGATTATGAATTTGATTTGGTTAAATAAGGTGTAAAAGTAGGCGTTTTAAATAAAAATCAACATGAATTTTTATTTGTAATTTTTTCTATTTGTGATATTTTAAACACAAGACTAAATTTTTTCATTTCAAATCTATAGAGTACTTTGATATAAATCCACTACAAAAAGTGTTTGTAATAATATCCGCCAATCATAAAAACACCATTAATGATTGCTAAAATGAGAAGTATTTTTTTATAATTTCGATTTCTATTCATGAAATGCAATCCAATAAAAAGCAATAAAATTAGGCTGGAATAAATGGCAGGATACATCTTAAAAGCACCTTCAAAATCACCTTGAAAAACGAATACCAAAGCACGTTGAAAACCACAGCCTAAACACTCTATTCCGAAGAGTGTTTTACTGATGCATGGGAACATGTATTTTTCTAAATTCAAAGCAGTTTTATTTTTACAATTTTACGAAAAAATAATAAACCTTTTCAATAATAAATTTGATGCTATTTTAAATTGTTTACTTTTGGAAAACCAAATTTAGAATGATGAAAAAAATTATGATTCCGATGATGCTTATCGCTTTTTTGATTGCTTTTTATGAGCAGCAAAAAACGCAAAGTAATGTTTATATTACAGTAGGAGCTATTGCAGTTTTTATGTATGGGATGATGCGATTGAGTGCTACAACGCCAAGTAAAAATCAAGATAAAGAAGAAGGAAATGTTTAGCATAGGGGATGAGGTTTCTGTGTTAGACGAAGCGGTAAACGGAGTAGTGCTTTCTGTTCAGGGGAAGCAAGTTACGATCGAATCTACGGATGGTTTCGTGATGACATTTTTCGTCAATGAATTAATTAAGATAAACGATTCCAGTAACTTAATGAATTCTATTAGAAGTTTTAATTCAGGTGAGATAAAAAAAGAAAAAGAGATACCAAAACCACGAAGTTTTGTAAAAGAGCGTAAAGAAAAACGAGAAGTTGGTGTTCCAGAATTCGATTTACACATCGAAAAATTGGTTCCTAATAAACGCGGAATGTCTAATTATGACATCTTAACCTTGCAATCGGAAACGGCAAAAAGACATCTTGAATTTGCCATCCGAAATCGGATTCCTAAGATTGTTTTTATCCATGGAGTTGGTGAAGGAGTTTTGAAATCGGAGTTGGATTTTTTACTTGGGCGATATGATAACATTTTGTTTCAAGATGCCAATTACCAAAAATATGGTCTAGGTGCAACCGAGGTGTATATTAAACAAAATAGCAAATAAAAATCAGTTTTTTCAGCTTTGATTTTACATAAAAAAAACGGCTCTATTTTTTAATAAAATAAAGCCGTTTTTTGTGTGTTTTTTTTGTCCTTAAAAAAGGTTTAAAATAGTGCCTAATTTGTCGTAATCAAATCGCCTAAAATATAGCTATCTCCAAGTGTGAAATTATTGTTTCCTTTTACGAAAGTAGCCTTCTTTAAAACAATGCGATGCGTGTAGGTGTTAAGTACATTGGTGGTAGTCACTTCGATAGCACCTTTTACATTTGCTACACCTGCTTCTGCAATCCATTCTTGGCTAATGGCAGGAACGGTTGGTAAGGTAGTGTTACAAAAATAGCTCGGAGTTACTACACCATTGGTAAACAAACGATAGACTAGTTTATTAGTTGTTGTTCCAAGTAATGCCGTTCTTGGTGTATTTAAAGGTGTAATTTGATTCTGGATCAAATTAGTATCAATATTATCAAGTGTCAAAGCTTCTCCGCTATTGTAATTGTATATTTGTTTTGAGGTTGGACATTGTTCTAAAGTCTCGTCAAATCCTAATACCAAAGGAGTGATGGTTCTGCTGTAATCTCCAAAAGTAAATGTTTCATAGACTTGCGTTCCATTTTGTTTAGCAAATGTGATGTTTTTAAACACAATGTTGTGGTTGTAGCCTGTAATAGTTGTTCGACCTGTAGTAGCATTCGTAGTTTTAACAGCTGTGGTTGTAATCTGGATTTTACCAGCAGTAGCTATCCATTCATCAGTAACAGTTGGTGTTGAAGGCGGAATAGTTTCGCAAAACATACTGCTAGATAGGGTTCCGTTATAAAAACGATATACCACGCGATTAGTAGAATTGATATCAATAACCGCAGGAGTTCCAATTGCCGAAGGTTCATCTGTAAAGGCGCTTGAAGGAATTTGAATTAGTAACGCTTCTTGTCCTTTAATTTTATATATAATATTATTTGTACTGCAGCTTTGTGTGGTTACAGTGTCAAAACTAATTACCTCTTGGCTTAAATTTCCGTCGTCACAGCTATTGAATAACAATGCTATAATTAGCCCACATAGTACTCTTTTCATTATTCTTATATTTGGGTCAAAAATAGTCAAAAAAACAATAATTAATTAGTAGTATTATACTATTTCTGAAGATATTTTATAAATTTGCCTCCTATGAAGAAAGTATATTTAGACAACGCATCAACCACTGCAATTCGTCCCGAAGTAATCCAAGAGATAACAAGATTAATGACCGAAGATTACGGAAATCCATCCTCAACACATAGTTTTGGCCGAAATGCCAAAAGTGTTTTGGAGCTTTCCCGAAAATCAATCGCCAAGCAGCTGAATGTAGTTGGTTCTGAAATCTTTTTTACTTCTTCAGGTACAGAAGCCAACAATTGGATTTTGCGTTCAGCAGTTCGAGACCTTGGAGTACTACGTATTATTACTACTAAGATAGAGCATCATGCAGTATTATATCCTGCTTTGGCTTTGCAAAAAGAATTTGGCATTCAAGTTGATTTTGTAAACATAAAATCGGATGGCAGCATTGATATGACGCATTTAGCCGAATTGCTTTCTCAAGAAGTAAAAACTTTAGTGAGTTTGATGCATGTGAATAATGAAGTAGGGGTGGTGTTGGATCTAGAACGAGTTGTGACTATCTGCAAAGAACACAATGCTCTTTTTCATTCGGATACAGTTCAATCTGTTGGTAAGACGGAAATTGATTTAAAAGCTTTGCCTATTGATTTTATCTCTGCTAGTGCTCATAAGTTTCATGGTCCAAAAGGAATTGGATTTGCTTTCATCCGTAAAAATTCTGGATTACAGCCCTTGCTTTTAGGTGGTGAACAAGAAAAGGGAATGCGTGGAGGTACCGAATCGGTTTACCAAATCGCGGGAATGGCAAAAGCTTTAGAGATGGCGTATGCAAGTTTAGAGGTCGAGAGAGCGGCTATTTTAGATTTAAAGCGCTATTGTGTTAGTCAATTGGCTCAAGTATTTCCTGAATCTAAAATTATTGGTTCTGAAAATGGTTTTTATAATATTATTAATGTTGTTCTGCCGCTTCCAGAAGACAAGGCAGCTATGTTGTTGTTTCATTTAGATATGAAAGGGATAGCTGTTTCGCGCGGTAGTGCCTGTCAATCCGGTAGTTCAAGCGCTTCTCATGTCTTAACAGAAATTCTTTCGTCAGATGATTTGGCAAAGCCAAGTTTACGCATTTCTTTTAGTCATTATAATACTAAGGAAGATGTCGATTATTTGATTGAGGTTTTGGCTGCTGTTTAGTTTATTAATTCATTCATTCACTTCAAATTAAGCTTTTTGAACTTGAGCGTTCCCTTTCAGGTCGGGCTATGCGCTCTATCTTTTTAAAAGTGGACTTCGAGTTCCTCAGTCTCCTTTTAAAAAGGATGCCGCTGCTATCCCTAACGCGGGTGCAACTTCAATAACAATTTCAAAGTTCAAAATTCAATATTTGTTGTTCAACATTCCAAGTTCAATAACAATATCAAATTTCACAAAACCTTACATTCCCTTATATTCCTTATATGGTTCCACTTCAATAACAATTTCAAAATTCAAAAACCTTATATTTTCTTATATTCCTTATATGGTTTAAATCTATCTTAATGTTCCTTAATTTCTTACTGTTTCAAATACTTCTATGACTTATATGGTTAAAAAACCTGCGAATCTTGGGTAAATTTCAATAATACCACTTTACAACAATTGAATTCAAAAAAAATTTACTATTTACAAAACTTTAAATCAGCGAGTTAAGAAAAAGAACAAAAATAAAGGTAGAAAAAGCTTGTGAAAGCGGATTTAGGTTGTACTTTTGCACCCGCAATAAAGCAGACGTTCTTACTTAAGTATTGAAAAGCAAACCAAATAAGATAA
>JAGNSF010000012.1 GCA_017988155.1 Flavobacterium sp.
CCAAACATTGGGCGCATCATTTAGGTGTCAAGAGCGCGAAAAACAAACAATTGAATCAACAGTCCATCGGAATAGAATTATGCGCTTGGGGATCATTAAAACGCAGTGATTTGAAGTCAGGAATCGTCGCACAATTTACCTCATCAACAGGAACTATCGTTCCAAACGATGAGGTCATTGCATTAGAAAAACCATTCCGTGGTTCAAAGTATTATCAAAAATACACCGACAAACAGTTGAAGTCACTGCAAATACTACTGAATTACCTACGCGAAACATACAACATTCCAAACACCTACAATGCCGATATGTGGGATTATTCAAGGTCGGCCATGAATGGAAGCCCTGGAATATGGACGCATGTCAGTTATAGAAAAGATAAAAGCGATTGTTTTCCACAGGAGGAGTTGCTGGAGGTGTTGAGAAGGTTGAGTTAAATGACACTGTTTTTTCGATTGAAATCATAATATTTAGCTTGATTTATTAGTACATGTACTAAAACTGACATATTTCAATCAATTTAGTAGCATAAATATTTTTTCTCATACGTATTAATACTTAATTTCAGCGTTTGATGTGTGCGATAGATTTTAATTTAATTCAGAAGATTAAATCATTTAAACAATCATTTTCAAAAAAAAGTACCTGGGATATTAATTGTAATAAATGATTTAATTACGGAAAAACAAACTAACAATGAACAATAGGTTTAACCTACTTCTTCCATTTTATTGATAATTTTGACAAAAAACACTTCTAAAATACTATATTTAACATCAGAATTTATATAACCACAATGGCAAAGCAAAAAGACATCCAAGAAGAATCTCTTGAAAAGAAATTATGGAAAACTGCTGATAAACTTCGAAAGAACATTGATGCAGCAGAATATAAGCACGTAGTTCTTGGATTAATCTTCCTAAAATACATATCAGACGCGTTTGAAGAACACTATCAATTACTAGTTGAAGGCAAAGGAAAATATGCAGGTGCTGATCCCGAGGATCCGGACGAGTATGGCGCTGAGAATGTATTCTTTGTTCCTGAAAGGGCACGGTGGTCACACGTTCAATCAATGGCAAAGAATCCTGGAATTGGAAAGTTAATTGACGATGCAATGGATCTGATTGAAGCCGACAATGCTACATTGAAAGGAATTCTTCCAAAAGTTTTCGGACGTCAAAATTTGGATGCGCAAACACTTGGTGGATTGATTGATACTATCGGAACGATTACACTTGGCGATAGCATGAGTAAAAGTCAAGATGTATTAGGTAGAGTTTACGAATACTTCTTAGGTCAATTTGCCTTATCTGAAGGACAAAAAGGAGGACAATTCTACACGCCTGAAAGTATTGTGAAATTATTAGTAGAAATGCTTGAACCATACAAAGGTCGTGTTTACGATCCTTGCTGTGGTTCTGGTGGTATGTTTGTTCAATCCGAAAAATTCATTGAAAATCATCAAGGTCGCTTGGATGACATTTCTGTATATGGTCAGGAAAGTAACCAAACAACCTATCGTTTATGTCGAATGAACCTTGCTATTCGTGGAATTGATGGTTCTAATATCAAATGGAACACAGAAGGTTCGTTTTTGAACAATGCTCATAAAGATTTAAAAGCCGATTATATCATTGCGAATCCTCCATTTAATGTAAGTGATTGGAGCGGAGAATTGTTAAATGACGATGCTCGTTGGCAATATGGTAATCCTCCAACAGGAAATGCCAATTTTGCATGGGTGCAACATTTCTTGTATCACCTTTCTCCAAATGGTAAAGCAGGATTCGTATTATCAAATGGTTCCTTGAGTTCTAATACCGGTGGCGAAGGAGATATTCGTAAACGAATCGTTGAAGCAGATTTAGTAGAATGTATTGTCATGTTACCTAAAGCATTATTCTTCAATACCGGAATTCCTGCTTGTTTATGGTTCCTACATCGCAACAAGAAAAAAAGAAACGGCCAAGTGTTGTTCATCGATGCATCTGAGTTAGGGATGATGATCGATCGTAAAAACCGAATTTTTGAAGACAAGGATGTTAAACAAGTTGCAAATACTTATCACAATTGGTTGAAAGGGAATGATGATTATGAAGACATTAAAGGCTTTTGCAAATCTGCTGACCTTTCCGAAATCGAAAAACACAAGTTTGTTTTAACGCCTGGGCGCTATGTCGGAATTGAAGATGAGGAAGATGATGGAATTCCGTTCGAAGAAAAAATTGATAAACTTACTTCATCTTTGCGTGAACAGATGAAACAATCGCACGAATTAGATTTTGAGATCAAAGAACAATTAGCAAAAATTGGAATTAAACTATAGGGATTAAATAGGCCAACAACCTATTGACTCATTTGCGCAACAAGATGTTGCGCATTTAAATTGAAGAAATAATGAGCATACCAATGAATGAATTGCAGATGTCACCTATTGAGAATCGAATTTATATAATTCGTGATCAAAAAGTCATGCTAGACAGTGATTTGGCAATGATTTATGGAGTGGAAACAAAACGTTTGAATGAGCAGGTTAAAAGAAATTTGGAGCGCTTTCCTTCAGAGTTTATGTTCCAATTGACACCTGAAGAATTTGATTTTTTAAGGTCGCAAAATGCGACCTTTAATTCTCAGGAATCTTCAACGTCGCAAAATGCGACCTTAGAAGCAAGTCGAGGAAAACACCGTAAATATTTACCCTATGTTTTTACCGAACACGGCACTGTTATGTTGGCAAGTGTTTTAAAAAGTCAGACTGCCGTGGAAGCCAGCATCCAAATAGTAAAGGCATTTGTGAAATTTAAAGAAATCATTTCTTCACAAGCAGCATTAGCAGCAAAAATAGAAGAATTGGAAAGTAAATATGATGATCAATTCAAACAAGTTTTTGATGCGATCAGACAATTAATGGTCTACAGTCCGGAAATAACAACAATTAAAAAAGGTAGAAAAGACTGATGGAAAACGAATGGACAATAGAACGTATTCAAAGTTTCATCGACAATCAAATCGAAGAAAGCAATACACTGGACTACAAAGCAGCAGATGCTTTGGCCATGAGTGATGGTAAAAAAAATGAACTTTCGAAGGACGTATCTGCTTTTGCAAATTCAAATGGGGGAATTATAATTTATGGAATTAAGGAGTTTAATGATGCCCCAAGAAAGCACAAACCCGAAAGTATTGATCCAATCAATCGTACTGTAATTTCAAAAGAGTGGATTGAACAGGTGATTTCAACTAAAATTCAACCTAAAATTGAAGGGATAATAATTACACCAGTAACGGTAAATGATGCAGATAATACAGTAGTTTATGTAGTTGAAATACCACGAAGCAACGATGCTCATCAAGCATCAGGGAATAAATATTACAAACGTTATAACTTCCAGTCAGAAGCGATGGAAGACTATGAGATTCGTGATGTGATGAATCGTGGGCAACATCCTGTAATAGATCTCGAATTTGAAATTGATGAAGTATCTTTTGTACATGAGTCAACACCAAATCCAATTTTTGGATCTAATCAAAAAACTTATGAAATAATCAAGGATATTAAATTGAAGGTTTACACCAAAAACAATGGGAATGTTTACGCGAATTATGTGAACTATTATTTACAATTAAACCGGAACATAATGGTGGAGGCTGAATACAGAAGTCTAAGGACATATAAGAAAGACAATTCCGGGGTAATTTTCGCTGAATATTATGGCGAGAATACAATGCGAGATGTATTAGATGTTGAATATAGACCAGGTTTCTTAGGAGGCTCTTCTGTAAAACATGGTCCTTCTCGATTTGATCCGATATTGCCAGGTATGCATTCAAGGGCAGAGAAAATCAAACTGGTCGAAAATTATGAGTTATTCAATGAAGAATTTATTGAATGGAAAGTTTATGCGGACAATGCTAAACCGAGAGAAGGAAAAATTCGATTTGGAGATATTCGAGTTAACAATATTGAACAGGAATGAGTGAGTGGATCGAAACAGAGTTAAAAAATCTGACTGTAAAAATTGGCAGTGGCGCTACTCCTAGAGGTGGACAAGAAGCATATAAAACAGAAGGAATATCCTTGATTCGGAGTCAAAATATTTTAGATTTTTCATTCTCAACGAATGGATTAGCATTTATTGATGATGAACAAGCACGACAATTGCAAAATGTCGAAATCCAAGAAAAGGATGTTCTAATCAATATTACAGGTGATTCAGTTGCGCGTGTTTGCATGGTTCCCGCAGAAACTCTTCCGGCTAGAGTAAATCAACATGTGGCTATATTACGTGCAGATTCGAAAAAATTAGATCCTGATTATTTACTTTATTATTTGTTGAATCCTGTAATAAAAAGACATCTTCTTAGGTTGTCATCAGATGGTGCAACAAGAAATGCATTAACTAAATCAAATTTAGAAGAACTAATAATTTCTGCACCAAAGGATATTATTAAGCAAAGAGAAATTGCAGAGAAGATAAAACTCCTCGATTCCAAAATCTCCCTCCTCCGCCAACATAACGAAACGCTGGAAGAATTAGCGCAAACACTTTTCAAGCGTTGGTTTGTAGAGTTTGAATTCCCTGATAAAAATGGAAAACCATATAAAAGTTCTGGTGGAGAAATGATTGATTCGGAATTGGGCGAGATTCCAGAAGGTTGGAGAGTTGGGAAACTTTCAGAAATAATGCTAAATCATGATAATAAACGTATTCCATTATCTAGTAATGAACGTTTGAATAGAAAAGGCAAATATCCTTATCATGGTGCAACATCAATAATGGATTACATAGATGATTTCTTGTTTGATGGGAGATACGTCCTTTTAGGCGAAGATGGATCAGTCGTGAATGATGAAGGTTTGCCAATTCTTCAATTTGTAGACGGGAAATTTTGGGTAAACAATCATGCTCATGTATTAGAAGGTAAAGGTGTTTTTTCAACGAACTATCTCTATTTACTTTTACGAAAAAAAAATATCAACCACATTGTAACTGGTGCAGTTCAATTAAAAATAAACCAAGGGAATTTGAATGGTATTTCAGTTCTAATTGGAAAAAATGATACTCATGATAAGTTCAATCAACTTATAAATCCATTATTCAATCAATACTTTTTAAATAAAAATGAAACTCAGTCCTTAACCAAACTTCGAGACACCTTATTACCAAAATTGATGAGTGGAGAACTAATGCTTAAATGATTTTATGCTAAGACACAGCCGAAATAACCGAATTTTCACTTCAGGCCGAATTTCTGAAGTATTCTCAAAAACCATTATTGAAATTCAACGGACAGTTGAACATGAATCCGAAAATTACATACTAAACGTAAATGAAAATCAATATATTGATCATCTGGTTCAGAAATACAGACTTGAGCCCCCGATAATTTTATTTGATGACTGTTATGCTGATAGTTATGAGGCTGATATCCCTGCAGAATGGTTTCCAATGACATTTCATGTTCGTGAAGGTGAAAAGTATAAAAGACAAATTATTCAATATTTTATTCCTGTTTCGGGGCAAATTAGTTTGATGAATTATTCTCCTGCATCTAGTATTACATTGGGAGGAGGAGGTGGTAATTTTCAGATTCAAGGAGAAGCCTTGGTAACAGAAATTATTAATCTTTACAATGACCCTGCAAAGATAAAAGCCGAATATGAAAATGAAGTTAGAGGTTTGAACCGTAATTATGACACGTTATTAAAAGATATTGAAGACTTTAATTTAAGATTAGAGCCAACAATAAAGCAATTCTTTGCTACACGAAAGAAAAATGTACTAAGTAAAAATGAAGTAATGTCTGCATTAGGTGTCCCATTAAAAAAAAGAGATACCTCCGCAAGTACATTTTCTGTTCCACGACCACAAATAAGAGAGAAAATATCAATTAAACCAGTCGTTCATGCACTGGGATTTTCACCTGAGCCATCACTAAATGATAAAGATTATCATGATATCTTGAAAATGATCAATGATGTTGGTAAAAATTTCGAGAGGATGCCAGGAATATACAAGGGAAAAGGTGAAGAGGAATTGCGTGATCATATTTTGATGATCTTGGATCCTAATTTTCAATTAGGTTCTGCTAGTGGTGAAACTTTTAATAGTTCTGGTAAAACAGACATTTTATTGCGTTACGATAGTTCAGTTGTATTTATTGCAGAATGCAAATTTTGGAGTGGTGAAAAGAAATATCTTGAAACAATTTCACAATTGCTTGGTTATTTAACATGGAGAGATACTAAGGCTTCAGTTATCGTTTTTGTAAAACAAAAGGATATTAGTAACATATTATCTAAAATTGAGGAGGTTACAAGTACACATTCCAATTATGTCAGTTATAATTCAAAAACGGATGATAATTGGTTCAACTACCGATTTCATATTAATGGGGACTCGAACAGAGAAGTAAAACTTGCAGTTCAGATTTATCATTTACCAAAAATGGAAAAATGAGAATATCACCGAAATATAGATTAGTGCTTGTAAAAACTATTTTTTTTAAGTTAAATGCGGAATATCATTTCGAGGAGGATATTTACCAATATTTAAAATGTTGGCATTTTGAAGGGGATGGTTGGAATAATCAACTCGAAAACTTCTCTTTTATTACAAATGACAATGGTAAAATTAATTTTCCTCAAACACTTCATACTATTGATGATGAAACATTGCTTAAAATAGCGATAGATTTAGGTATAGAAACACCTGATTTTATCCCTGCAATTCCAAATTTTCGTCAAGCTATTCGCTCTGAATATGCCACCGCTTCGTTGACTTTTGAAAAAGCATTTAAACATGTTGAATCAGACCCTAGTTTAGCAGTTGGCCTCGCTAATTCTGCTCTAGAATCAATAATTAAAGAAGTTTTAAAAGATGAACGGTTAAGGGTTGAAACTTCGGGATCGGAAACACTTTATGAATTGACATCTAAAATATTAAAAGCATTCGAAGTTTTTCCCGGTGCAAAAGTTCCAAAGGAAATAAATCAAATTGGTAGTGGACTTTTAAGCGCCAATCAAGGTATAGAAAAAATAAGAAGCACAAAAACATTATTCCATGGAAAAACAGATGAAGACCATTTAATTGAAGATTCCATCTATGCCTACTTTATAATTAACAGTGTTACCAGTATTGGTTTGTTTTTAAACCGCTATTATAAATTTCTCCATCCAAAACCTATTTCGGAGGTTTCTGATGAAGATGATTTACCTTTTTAATTATTATGTCAAAAATTGAAACAGAAATATTAAAAATTGAAACCATACTTGCTAAGTATGATTCAATTTCTGTTGTCAATAATATGGCATTCTGGTTGACTCGTATCACAGAAAGACGTTCAAATCCGTTCTTTAATGGCTTAAAATCGCCATATAAACAATTACACTATGTCGCTTCCTTAGCATTAAAAAATAAAACAACAGGACTAGGACAAATTTCTGATGATGATTGGACAAATATCTCCTCAAGTTTGCAAGAAATTGAAATTCTATATAACAATTCATTTTCTCAAAAAAATAAAGAATTAGATACTGAACATTTGAAAAAAGTAGGTGTGTCAAGCGCTACCTTTTTAACCTATTTTTTTAATGGGACTTTTGCTTTTAAGGAACAATTAATTGAGCGAATTGAGCGAACTTTCAAAAAATATGATTCACTTATTGTCGAAGAAACAGGTTTATCCGTTCAAGAATTTATTGATTTTGTAGAACTCGTTAATGATGAGTGCAATATAAAACTCAATCTTCCTCTTGAAATACAGAACAGTGGTGACTGGATTAAGTTTACCGAGAAGATGGAAAGTTTGAACGTTCATCCTGAGGAATGGAAAATGCACTTTAATGAATCCTTTAATGTTGCTTTTGAAACGTTGACACAACCGTCATCTATTTTATATTGTGACGTCGACAACCTGCATGTTACATGTGACATTGAAAAATTAAGAACATTTCTTAATGGATTGTCCGTGCCCGAGTTAAATCCATCAAAGACTATATACTATGGTGAAATTTTACCTTTGGAATCAAATCCGTTTGTAAAAGTCTCAGAATCAAAATACTTGATTTTTTATCACAATGAAATCCTCAGTGCTATTTATAAAAAATTAGTTGATATTTGTTCCGGAAAAATTGGTTCTAAATTTTATAAGCATAGGGATAATAAAACAGAGGAAAAGGTTGTTGAAATTTTTGAATTGTTATTCAATAAGAAGAAATCAAAAATCTTTGTAAATTATTCCATAGATCAACATTGTGAGCAAGACATTTTAATTGTTTTTGATTCTACCGCATTAATTGTTGAAGTTAAAGCCTCTACTTTCAGAGAACCAATGCGTGATCCGCAAAAGGCCTTTGAAAAAATAAAATCAGATTTCAAAAAAAATATTCAAGAAGCATATAATCAATGTTTAAGAGTTGAGGATGCTTTTGAAATGGAAAGTTTTGTTTCAGTTTATGATGATAAAAATCAGATGCTTGAAAAAATAAGCACTCTGTCAGTTGAAAACACCTATTCAATAATTGTGACTCTCGATAGATTTGGTGTAATTCAATCCGATCTTTCATGGCTTTTGCAAATTGATAAAGACTTGCCTTTTCCATGGAGCGTAAATATTGATGATTTAGAAACTTTTTTTCTAATGTTGAAGAAACAAAAAAGACCTCAAAAGAAATTGGTGGAATTTTTGAAACATCGGGAACTTTTGCATGAAAGATTATATGCAATGGATGAAATAGACGTGTGTTGCTGGTACTTACGCAACCCTAAAGATTTTAGAGAAGGTTGTAACCAACACGAAGCGTTCATTTTTGCAAATCCACAAGAATCTGATTTGGTTGATAAAGCCTATTTTTCTAAGGGTGGTTTAGGATTCCAAAATGAAAGAAATTTATATTTAAAAAATAATGGCAATACTCTTTTTCTTGGCATGCCCGAATAATAATAATATATACAATGACAAAACTCTCTGAAAACGATATTGAAATCTGGGCAATCGAGGAATTAGAATCTGTCGGTTGGTCGTATGTCAACGGTGCTGAATTGGCACCTGACGGAGCGCGTGCGGAACGTGCTTCATTTTCATCGATTGTTCTGGAAGAACGGCTGAAACATGCCATTCAAATCAATAATCCAGAAATTCCACTGGATGCTCAAATAGAAGCACTAAAAATTATCCTACGCTTGGCTTCACCCGAAATTGTGGTGAACAATCAACTTTTTCATCAGTACTTGGCAGAAGGTGTTCCTGTTGAGTATCGCAAAGATGGTGTCATGCGCGGTGATCGGGTGCAATTAGTCAACTTCGCTCAAATAGAGCGAAATGATTTCTTGGTGGTCAATCAATTCACCATCATCGAAAACAACCAAAACAAGCGCCCGGATCTATTACTTTTTGTGAATGGTTTACCCTTGGTGCTCATCGAACTCAAGAACGCTGCCGATGAAAACGCAACAATTGAATCGGCTTACAAGCAAATCCAAACATACAAATCAAGTATTCCAAGTTTGTTTACCTTCAATGAAATCTGTATTATTTCCGATGGTGTAGATGCAAAAGCAGGTTCTTTGTCAGCCGGCCTTTCGCGTTACTTAACATGGAAATTAAAAGATGATCTAGGGAACCGCCCGGTACTTTCGAATCAATTGGAAATCATATTGCAGGAAATGCTGAAACCGTCCGTTTTATTGGATTTTATTCGTCATTTCATTGTCTATGAAAAATCCAAGGAGACAGATAAAAATGGAGTTGCTCAGATAACAACGGTTAAAAAGATTGCAGCATACCACCAGTACTACGCTGTAAATAAAGCAATCGAATCTGTTCAGGATGCAGCCAGTATCGATGGAGATAGAAAAGGTGGAGTTGTTTGGCATACGCAAGGAAGTGGAAAATCCTTGTCCATGGTTTTCTTTACTGGAAAATTAGTATTGGCATTGAACAACCCAACAATATTGATTATCACCGACCGAAACGATTTGGATGATCAGTTATTCGACACCTTTGCTGCTTCCAAAGATTTGTTGCGTCAAATTCCTGTTCAAGCCTCCGATAGAGAAAATTTAAAAGACTTGTTGAAAGTCGCTTCTGGAGGTATTGTTTTTACAACCATTCAGAAATTCCACCCGGAAGAAGGAAATGTATATGAAACGCTTTCTGAACGAACGAATATTGTCGTAATCGCCGATGAAGCCCATAGAACACAATACGGTTTCAAACCAAAATCAATCGATGTAAAGGATGATCAAGGGAATGTAATTGGTCAAAAATTGGTGTATGGTTTTGCGAAATACATGCGCGATGCACTGCCAAATGCAACTTACCTTGGTTTTACAGGAACTCCTGTAGAAAAAACAGATGCGAATACTCCTGCAGTTTTCGGGAATTACGTCGATATCTATGACATTGGTCAAGCTGTTACGGATGGCGCAACTGTTCCAATTTACTATGAAAGTCGTCTCGCTAAAATCAATCTATCTGAAGAAGGAAAAGAATTGATTAAAGAATTGGATGAAGAATTAGAAAACGAAGAGTTAACTGATACACAGCGAGCGAAGGCTAAGTGGGCAAAAGTTGAGGCAATTATTGGTAGCGAACAACGTATCAAGACAATAGCAACGGATATCGTTCAACACTTTGAAGCAAGAAATGGCGAAGGTGGTTTGAGTGGTAAAGGAATGATTGTTACCATGAGCCGGCGTATTGCTGCTGAATTGTACGATGAAATCATTGAAATTCGTCCGCATTGGCACAACGATGATTTAACCAAAGGTGTTATCAAAGTCGTAATGACCGCTGCTTCTTCGGATGGTCCAGAATTAATGAAACACCACACATCGAAGCAACAACGTAGAGATTTAGCGGACAGAATGAAAAATGTTGCTGATCCTATGCAATTGGTCATTGTGCGCGATATGTGGTTGACAGGCTTTGATGCACCGAGTATGCACACTTTGTACATTGATAAACCAATGAAGGGGCACAATTTGATGCAAGCAATCGCACGTGTAAATCGTGTTTACAAAGATAAACCGGGTGGATTGGTTGTAGACTATTTTGGAATTGCACAAGATCTTAAAAAAGCATTGAGTTTTTATTCTGAATCAGGTGGAAAAGGAGATCCTGCTGAAGCACAAGAAAAAGCAGTGGACATGATGCTTGAAAAATTAGAAGTCGTATCGAATATGTTTGCAGAAAAAGCGATCAATCATAATGATATTGTTAATATTGCCGCTGAAGAACGAGCATTGTATGGCAAATCATTTCAGTACGAACGTTATTTTTCGGCCGGCACAAAAGATAAGCTCGATCTCATTTTATCAGGAGTTGAACACATACTCAGTTTAGATGATGGTAAAAATAGATTTCTGCGAGAATTAACGGCATTATCTCAATCTTTTGCAATTGCCTTACCTCATGATCAAGCCATTGATGCGCGAGATGAAATAGCCTATTTTCAAGCCGTAAAAGCACGAATCGTTAAATTCGATTCACAAGGTGGCGGAGGTCGTTCCGATGCAGAATTAGAAACAGCCATCAAACAAGTCATTGATCAGGCTTTAGTTTCTGAAAAAGTCATTGATATTTTCGATGCAGCAGGCATTAAAAAACCGGAGATCTCAGTTTTAGATGACAACTTCCTGGAAGAAATGAAAGGAATGAAGCACAAAAACTTAGCGCTTGAAGTCTTAAAGAAATTACTCAATGACGAAATCAAGATTAGATCCAAACATAATTTAGTTCAAGGTCGATCATTGATGGAAATGTTAGAATCTTCAATAAAGCGTTATCAAAACAACCTGATTACATCCGCGGAGATAATTCAAGAATTCATCAACCTTGCGAAAGAAATCAAAGAAACAGACAAGCGTGGTGAAAAATTAAAAATGTCCAAAGACGAACTTGCATTTTACGATGCCGTTGCCGCTAACGATAGTGCAAAACAACTTTTAGGAGACGAAGTCCTAATAAAACTTGCCCGAGAACTGGTTATCAAAGTAAAAGAAAGTGCAACCATCGACTGGACAGTTAAAGAATCTGTCAAGCAAGGAATGAAAGTAGCAGTGAAGCGTCTCCTTCGCGTTTACGGATATCCACCCGATCTCCAAAAACTCGCAGCAGACACAGTATTAAGCCAAGCAGAAATGTTGGCAGAGTTTTGGACGTAGAATAAAACAAGGAAATGGATTTAAATGCTGATGGTGAAGAATCAAACAAGTTGACAAACTTAACAAAAGAACTTGACCACAAACCCGATTATATTATATTGATACGAAACTGGACCATTTCGTGATATTTTTTAATATTATATAATTCGTCAACATATATGTATTTACTCAAATTCTTTATCGTAAAAAATCTAAATATGTCACAAAAAAAAGATTTAACCCTTTACAAAGATTTGAGAGAAACCTTCGGTATTCAATTAGTTGTATGCTGTCATTAATGTTTTCACCCAATCACACAAAAATTTATAGTTGGAAGATTATTATTGGTACGTTTTCCTTATTAGCCTTTTGTATGTTTATGTTATCATTATCAAATTAAATCGCTGCCTAAATCAACGATTACAAGTTAACTTTCTCCACAAACCTAGATAGTCTTCTTTTTTTCAAAAAGTCAAATAAAATTGTGCTGTTTTAGCTTAAATTGATAGTTTTTTTGCTTGAATTGATGATTTTATTTCAATTTATTGAACAATCAATTTTTTATCTAAGTATTTTTACTTACTTTCATTTTTCAATTTGATGAAGTATTAAATTGATGATTTAATAATAAATTTTTAGCATGTTACCACTAACTTTTAATCAAAACATTCAGAATACATTTTTAAAAAACATTTACACATATAAACTTTACACTAATAACAAAGAATTCAGAGAAGACTTTTCAGCAAAGATGTTTGTGAAAAAGAATTTTCAGATGGGATTTAATGAGGTGAGTTGATTGTTATGGAAAAAGGAGAAAATAAAGATGGGGGCTTTAGGTTGATTGGAATTACACCTTTAGCTACTTGTGATAACAAATTCTGCAAAAATCTTGAAATTGGTAAAACCTATCAATTTTATAATGATTTTCAAATCGAATCAGAAAAGGATTTTTCGAAAATAAAATCTGTTACGAGAATAACAAATAACAAGATAAACTTATATCAACTAAAAAATGGAATAAACCTAAGTTTTTCTGCTGTCGTTGGAAAAAATGGAACTGGAAAAAGTACAATTTTTGAATTACTTTACTACTTAATTTATGCTGTTTCTACTGATAAATCAAAAGGCGAAGGGAAAATTCTCATTTCGGAACAAAATGATTTAAAGATCAAGCAGAAAGAGGCTCAAGAAGATTATAGTTGGTTTGAAAACTGTTTTCAGGTAAATTTAAAGGATAAAAACAAAGAAGAATTAAACGATTTTGACAAAGAGATTTTATTGCATGATTTTAAGGATCCATTCCTAATAGCATTAGAAATGCAAAAGAAATATAGTATTGAAATTGATTTAAAAAAAGTTACAGATCAGAAATCATATATTAAAGCAGTAAAAAGTAATCTTCACAATAAGGTACTACCTAATTTTTATTGCGATGTCCAAGATGAAGAAAAGTGGTGCTCATTTTTTAGGGAAAATTTTGCGTGTTCAGTACTTTACGAGAGTAATTCTGTAATTAAGGAAGTTAGTTATCAAAACTCAAAATTTTGTTATTCAGAGTTTGATCCTAACCGAATAGAAAAGATAGTTGATGTTGATAATTTTGATCTTAGCGACTTCTTTTATAATATTAGTTTAAATTTTTCTCATCATAGTCTAAATTCTAAAACACTTGGAAAGTGGATTAATAGACTTTTTCATAAAAACGATGCGTACACCACACCTGTAGTTATCAATCCTATGCGTGAAAATGGAAATTTTAATATTAATCATGAATTAAAGCTATCCAAAGAACGTCTAATGGCTAATATTCTATACGATTTGGTTAGGAATAGGAAGTCATACCTTTTAGGGAAATATAAAGTTTCAAAATTCATTTTTTCTCCTAAAGTTTTATCTGGATTACCTCCTTTTGATTTTACAACTGAATTCCCTTCAGGACTAAAATCAAGTATTTTGTTAACAGATGGCCTAGGTATTAAAAAGCTAGATGATTATATAGATTACTGGGATTATGCTATTGGTTACCTGGAGAAAAAAGTTCATAGAATTGAAGAGAATTATGGACATCTAATTCATAAAGATCCAGATCTTTTTAACGAAAAAGAAAAATTTAATAAGTTTTTACTTGAAGATAAAAGTCACATTACAAAAAAAAGTAGGCAAGTTGTAAACTTTTTAAAAATCACCTACAAAAGAGAAAATCGAAGTTTCTGGAAAATTCCAAAAGAT
The DNA here is from genome assembly GCA_017988155.1 of Flavobacterium sp. Taxonomy (GTDB): domain Bacteria; phylum Bacteroidota; class Bacteroidia; order Flavobacteriales; family Flavobacteriaceae; genus Flavobacterium. The sequence goes on from JAGNSF010000012.1 coordinate 14,385, forward strand.
ACAGTTCGCATAGATTTTTCAGAAGAGAAAATGTTAAAGTGGTTAAGTCTATTTAAATTGAATCTATTAAAGCAATCCCCATCAGATTTGTTAGAAATTGGATTACCCGGTTTTTTTACAATTGATTTTCTTCTTGAAGATAAATCAGGTAAGAAGATTGAGTTTTCAAAATTGAGTTCAGGGGAACAACAAATGATTTTTAATACGAATACTATTCTTTACCACTTGTTTAATTTGGAATCGATTCACTCAAACAATAATAAATCTAAAGAAAAATTTATAGATAGAGTTGAATATCGAGATATTAACATCATTTTAGATGAGGTTGAGTTGTACTATCATCCCGAAATGCAAAGAAGACTTGTTGCCGATTTAATCGAAAATTTCCAAAGACTTAAATCAAAAAAATTAGGCGGGATTTCTGCCATCAATGTATGTATACTCACTCATTCCCCTTTTGTTCTATCCGATATTCCATCTTCCAATGTTTTGACCTTAAGTGACAATAACAATGTTAGTACCAATCAGACACTAGGTTCAAATATTCATGAAATGTTGTTAGGTAACTTTTTTATGGATTCTGTTACAGGAGAATTTGTCAGATTGCAAATTCAGGATATTTTAAATTTTTACAATAAAGTTAGAATAGAAACTAGTCAAGAAGGATTAAATATACTCAAGAAGAAATATGATAATTTATCAGAAAGGTTCAAGTTCTTAACAAAAAATATTGGTGAAGATATTATACGAGAAATTATTTCAAATCATATAGATTTTATTGAAGAGAAGTTGTATGAGAAAGATTAACTATCCAAGTGACAGCAAGGCAATTAATGAGTTGCATATCAAGTACTATAGTTCAATAAAAGTTCTTGACAAAAAAAGAATAAATAATAAATTGCGAAAAGCACCAAAAGTAAATGGGGCAACTTTGACTGTAAAGCGTTTACTCACACTTGATTTTAAAACAATACACGAACTAACAATATCTTATCAAACTTTTGTCCAATCTTTTTACAATCCGACAACTAAATCAAACACTTTCAACGAATACTTTAAATATGATTTGAATCAACCTGAATTGGCAAATTTTTTCATGAACAAATCTGGGTTGGATTTAAATACTTGTTTCTATTGTGGTATTGACTATATAAATGCATTTAAAGACATTGGAGACTATAAAAACGCTATCGAATTTTTGAACAGAGCCACATACACGGAATTACAAATTATAAAAGGTATAGGCGAAAAAACTGCTTTAAAAATCGTTTCTTATAGAAAAAAGAACACAATTAACAAGATTGAGGATATTACTTCTTCCAAAGGGATTATAAAAGTTTTGAAATCATTTAAACTTGCATATTCGCACAATCAATTTACATTGGACCATGTTTTGCCTCAATACAAATATCCATTTTTATCACTTTGTTTATATAATTTAGTTCCTTCATGTTATTCATGCAATGCCAAATTTAAAAAGACAAAAGAATTTATTGAAAATCCAAATATTTTAAGAATTAGTCCGACATCAGGAGACTATAGTTTGACCTCCGATTTTGAGTTTGGAATTTTATATTCTGGAAGGCTTCAGGATATCACGTCAGTAAACGATTTTACTTTATTTAGAAAAGTTAAAAGAAACAAAGAGCTGATTGCGAATTATTCGTCAATTTTTAAAATTGACGGAAGATATACATTTCATAAAAAGGAACTTATCCAACTCATTCGTGACAAAGCGAAGTATTCAAGTAAAAAAATTAAATTATTAGCTAGTGAAATGGGAAAGACTCAGCTTGAAGTGAAGAAATTAATTTTTGGTAAAGAAATTTTTGAAGAAGAATTAAACAAACCATTACACAAACTAAAAAGAGATATCGCTAAAAATATAAAAGTAATATAGATTTATTTTAGGAAAAGCGGTCTTCCTCCTCATCTTCACAGCTTCAGCTTTTTTGTTTGCAAGGGTAATACAAAGTTTCGCTTCGCTACACCCTTGCAAACACCGTTCTCTTAGCCAGTCGTTCAGAATTCTCTCCTTGGCTGTTCACTAAAAAGGCTTTGCCTGTTCATCCCTCGTCGTCAGGCGCTGCTCTCTGCCACCCCAAACCCCTTATAATGTGCTTCCTGTAGCTCGTCCCTCACTCACGTCCGCGCTCTCATTCACGCCCTCATTTCGCTTTCATTCCTGCTGTCATTTCAACTTTCATTTCCGCTATCGCTCTCATTCTCGCTCTTATTTCATATCTCATTCCCGCTCTTTCTTTTGGGGTGTCACCGCAGCTTGTGTTATTGCTCGCCTGCTACTTCGCTCAGGCTGCGGGCTTGTCACA